>CAYWSY010000025.1:0-23147 GCA_964461105.1 uncultured bacterium | reverse complement strand
AGAGGGTAGCCCTCTCGATTTGTCCAAACTCGAGCGAGGGGCAAAGCCCCTCTCTTCCAGAAAACCAGATCCCCCCATGGGGGGATCGCGCGCAACGACAGCGAAACTATTTTTTAAAATAGACTTCTGCCGGTGTCCGGTAACCAAGCCCTTGATGAGGTCGGTTCTCGTTATAAAACTCAAAATACCTCTTCAGGCCCCGTCCAACGTCCTTTAGATTTTCATATCCCTTGGGATAGATCTCTTCGTATTTAACGCTTCTCCAGAGCCTTTCTACAAACACATTATCTAAAGCCCTTCCCTTACCATCCATACTGATTCTAATACCATCATTCTCAAGCCGTCCTGTAAATTGGTGGCTTGTGAACTGAACTCCCTGGTCGGTATTAAAAATCTCAGGCCTTTCTCGTAAAAGACCTCTTTCTAATGCTTCCATGCAAAAGTCTGCATCGAGTAGGTTTGAGAGTTGCCACTCGATCACGTATCTGCTGAACCAATCGATAATCGCAAAAAGATATCCGAATCCCGCAACAAGCGGAATATAGGTGATATCTGCTGCCCAAGCTTGATTTGGGTGATCTACAATGAGATTTCTCAACAAATAGGGGAATTTCTTGTGTGCTTTATTTGCAACGCTCAAATTTGGCTTTGGATAAATTGCTTCCAGCCCCATTACTTGCATCGCAGTTCTTATTCTTTTTTGGCCTACGAAAAATCCTTGTGCCCTCATTGCTATTGTCATCCGTCTTCTCCCATAATAGGGATGCTGGAGATATTCCTCATCAATAGCACGCATAAGCAACAGCTCTTCTTCCGTAGGCCTTTTTTGCTCATAGTACAATCCTGAGCGGCTGACTCCGAGAAGTTCACACTGCTTTCTCTGAGAGAATTCTGCATTTTGCGTTTTAATGAGAGCTCGTCGGTCATTCAGGTCAAAGCCCCCAATTTTTTTTTAAGCCATTCATTTTCCATTTTCAGTCGGCCAATCTGTTCAAACAGCTCGGCTTTTTCTCTCACTTCTTCATTCCCTTTGTAGGCTTTTCTAGGTCTTTCAAAAATCTGAACTCCAACCTCTAAAAAATGCTTCTTCCATTCAGAAAGCATCAAAGGGTGAACCCCAAGTTCCCCAGCAAGCTGTGTTGCTGTTTTCTCTCCCTTCATGATTTCTATTACAGCCTTGAGTTTAAATTCAGGCGAATGTTTCCTTCGAATCCGGGCCATTTTTACCTCCATATTCTATGAAGGCTATAAGCTTAACTCGTGGTCCGAATTTCTGGGACCATTATAGAATCCATTAAAAAGAGTATCCTTGAAAATTCCAATACACCCAATCGTTCAAAGCTTGTTTGGTTGTATCATCAGCGTCCACGCCTTTAAGCTGCTTTAGCGGCACGCAAAGCGTTTCCTTTTTCTTCCATTTAATTTTGACAAACATGTCGTGCCCACAGTTTTCTTCGCCATCCATAGCAATAACTTCAATGATTTCGCCTATCTTTAAAGGGGATGTGCTGACTAACTGAATACACTCTGCCTTGAAAGGCATGGCCAGGTTGTCTTGTAGATAATAATACCATCCCATAGCTCTTTCTGATTCATCATAGGCGTCTACAACGATTTCCATTTCTATTCGATTTTCAATTTCCCGATTCAATTCTTTAGATTTATTTGCCATTATTCCTCATTATCTATGTTTTTCGATGTGAGATTGTAAAAGAATGCGAGGAATACCTCCTAAGCGTCCTTGCAGATAGCTTTTTCGAATGTCTTTGTCATAGCCCACATCTTTGTACTCACTGAAAGACAGCAAGCTGGAAACCCCTTCCATATTTCGTTCTGCAATCCACATTTCATCTCGTCTGAACAAATTTTGATCCATCAATAACACATTGTAAGTGGTGAATAGTAACTGAGAGCGACTATTATGAGAACATCTTGTCAGATAGCCTTCTAGAAGACGCCTGATCAACAATGTATGTAAACTTCTGTCTACTTCATCGATCACATAGACTTTTTTGGATTGAGCTGCAGAGAGTTCTAAAAAACAGGAAGAAGGTCGATGATGCGCTGAGAGCCATCCGATTCTTGCCTCATATCGAACTTTGTCTCTAAACCATCAACATTTAAATGGTAGACAACAAGCTTTTTTGAGATTAGCTCGCCATTCTTTCGAGTGACGACAAAACGTTCATTCCCGAGTTCAGGCAATAATCTGAGCTGGCAAAAATTGCATAACAGCCAAAGTGGCCTACGGAACCCTGCCTAGAGAAAAAACGCCTGGCGCTATGAACTAACCCGGGATTATTTAAACTGTACTAGAGATTTGAGCAACATTTACAACTTGTACTTCTTCAAAATGGGGGTACCAACTTTGTTTAATAAAAAACCAACGGCCTTCCAAACAAAGCGACGGTGAAAGGGAAGGTGATTACAAGCTGCTGCCATAGATTCTATTTCCTGAAAAGCTCCTCTCTTGCGCTTGAAATGCCCTACCCCTGAACTTAAGTGCAAAATTGTATCAGTAAAAAGGGCTTCTTCTATAATGAGGGAGATCAACATACGATAAAGGCCTAACTCTTCAGGCAGCTTTGTATCATATCCCACAATAGGCGCTGTCATAATTCCTCGCACTTTAAATACCCCAGCCACACCAACGAGTCTTCCTTTATATCGAATCCCCGTTAACGTGAAAGTCTTATCTCGAATCGCCCGCTCAAAAAAAAGAACAGTAAAAGCAGGGTTAAAAGTGGAATATTTCTTCAAGTAAAGAAGATCGTAAAGATGCTTCACTTCTGCTGCATCACTTAAATGAAAATCATGATGTGGCACGATTTCAATCCCATCTGCCTCTCTCAATCTCTTATCGCTTTTGATATTCCATCGCATTTTTGCAGCAATTGTACGGTAGTTTTTCGGCTCAAAAAAATAGACACTTCGACTGGTAATGAATTCCAGTCCCATACTGCACAAATTCTTACTCAAATTCTCTTCTGTATAGTTATTTAAAGACCGAAAGACGATTGCATAATCGGCAAATCGCTCTTTTAAAAATTGAAAAATGCGATTTGATTGGTCGGAGGAAATATTTGGATAAAGATTGGTCGACAGCAAAAAATTATTCACAATGACCAATTGATTGACCTTGCTCCAACGGAACCAGAGCTTTAAAAACGTTAGAAATGGGTACAGGAAAAAGCGAAGAATGTATTTCCGATGACGTGTCATCTCCTCTTCGGTATAAAGTAAAAAGGAATACATAGAGCACACATAGGAATTGCGATACTCTTTTTCATTGACTGTCACGGGAATAAAAAGATCATCGATATGAAGAATATAAACTTGAGATTCAACATTGGCAACAAAAGCATTCGTTCCTTCTTGAAACATGGGCTCAAAAAAAGAGCGAAACCTTCCTCCCTCTTCTGTGGATGGCCAAGGGATCGAAACCCATTCTTGTTTGCTATACAATCGCATATTCTCTCCTAATCCGACGCAACTTAGACCCAGACAATCTGGGAAATGGATGATCGACAAAGACAAGGTCAGGAAAAAGGCAATCAATCCGTAAAAATAGCTCATAAAGAGCCTCTTTCACTGCCGTCCTAAATTCGGGTTTAAGATAAATTTCCCATCTATTTAGCCTTGTTTGAACGATTTCAAACTCTTCAATTTCCTCAGAAGTGGCAATGATTTTTCGACTTACAAAATCAGGAAAAAGTGGTTTTAATCCTCCATCTTGTAATGCCACATAGAGCAAGTCATCACATCTCCCCTCTATTCGCTCTAAGGATTGGAAAATGCACCCGCAAGGACATGGAGTCTTTTTTTCGACTAATATGTCATCCAACCGATAACGTATGATTGGCTGTGCTCTACGGAAAAGGTCCGTGATAATCGGAATGAAACGAAAATCGTCAATATATTCCTTCTCGAATATAAGAAGATCTTCATTCAGATGCAATGTGCCATGAGAACAGGTAAATCCTAGAAAACCTTCTGTGCATTGATAGATTTGAAAGATTTTCTGTTGGAACCCAGACTCTAGTCGTTTTTCATCGATTGGTGAGAGTACCTCCGCCACAGAAATCACTCTTGTAGGTTCACAGATTCCTATTAACATTAAAAGCATAGATGGCGGAGCTACTAGGACATCAGGTGCAAAAGCATTCAATTTTTGTCTTAATGTTTTCAGATCTTCTAAAAGATCAAAATAAACGAAAGATAATGTCTTTGAATTAACAGCCTCATAAAGCGTGCTATTTGCTCTAAGGAAAAGAGCAATTTTCTGGCGCCGCCAGGGTGCTTTTGGAAGCATTCTAGCTAAAATATTTCCACACCATGCAAGACGCTCTGACTCTGAAACAAGAAAAAGGCCTCTATTGCCTGAAGTTCCCGAGGACAAGCCAACAGTCACCCCATCCAGCATCGCCCGAAAATTGCGGCTCTGCTCTGCGTCTATTGCGAGTTTGAACGCTTGGCTCTTATTGATTTGCTTAGTATTAAACGTAGAAAAATGATCCATCATCATCTTTTTCGAGATGAGCTTTCCAACGTGTTTCCGATAGAAAGAGGAATGAGTGCAAGCAAACTGAAGTATGATCCTTTTGTGCTTCATCTGCCACTTCTGTAAAGCCTTGATTCCAAAGCGCATTCGCCACTTAGCCTGAAAATAATGGTAGAGAATTATTAGTTTTTTACGCATGGGCCTCAATTGTGTGAGTTGGAAATATCTCTATTGGAATATTATGAACGGATTCAAACGTCTCTCGATAGGTTTTGGCATTTTCCTGCAAAAGGAAAGCCAATGGATGCGGCAAGGAATCTTTTGCCCATTTTGCATCTGCTACAAAAAAGGCGTCTGGTGTCGCTACTCCCATTTGTCCCAACGCATGACCTGGCAGATCTATAAGATGCAGAGAGCCATCACCAAATAGATCTATTGATGAGAAGGAGTTCCATTTTTCAATGAAACACCCCTCTGAAATTGCAATGGATCCTTCGGGGATAGAGGGCACAAGAGGGCGAATAAACCCATGTTTTAAACCTCTTAGTTTAGAAAAACTCATTACTTGATTCAAGATATCCGAACGATAGATCCAAGGCACTTCGGCAAACTCAGGAAGAGCACCAATATGATCTGGGTGGAAATGAGTAAGAACAAGATAAGAGAGATCTTTTAAAGAAATTCCATCCTTGGCTAGTTGGGCTACAATGCTATCCTCGGAAGAATAAGTAATAGGAAGTAAGGCTGAATAGAGAGAATAAATTCCCTTTTTCGTAGATTCAATGAGATCTTTGCCATACCCAGTATCAATTAGAATAAGTCCCCTTACTGGATGTTCCAAAAGAAAGCACCGAGTGTAGAAACGGACTTTTTTCCAGGAAAGAGTTCGGTCAGCAAGAATCCCGCTTCCAACGCAATATCCTACTCGGTAGATCTTATTGAGCTTGAAGCCAGTCGACATACCGTTTTATTCCTTCGTTTAGAGAAATGATTGGCTGATAATTCAGTTCACGCTTTGCCTTTTCAATAGAAAGCGTCTGAGAATAGGCCATCACTCCAACCCCATATCGGGTAAGAAGAGGCTCTTTTCCTGTCAGATAACTTTTTAGTTCAGCAAGGCAAGCAGCGCTGTATGCTAAGGAGTAAGGAACCCGCCTTGTCTTCAATGGGATTGAAGCTTTAGCAAATAAAAGCTCTAGGATATTCCTAAGCAGCGCTGGCTCCCCATTTGTAATATTGTATTTTTCACCTAAACAAGAAGTGGGAGCATTGATTGCAAGCCATAGAGCGTGAGCCACATTATCAACATAAGTGATGTCAACAATAGGACTTTTCTTGCCAAAAGAAGGAATACCTCCTTCTTGACAAGCCTTTAAAACACGTGGAAAAAGAGTTTTATCATGAGGACCAAAAATAGCTCGGGGCCGCAGAGTAATCGCTGGCAGTCCTTCCGAAAATGCGAGATCCACCACCTCTTCAGCCAGCTTTTTTGTAGTCGCATAGGCGTTTACACTCGATGAAGGAAACATGTCTCCCTCAGCAACATCAAATCGATCTCTGTAGTCAAAATAAATCGATGGGGTTGATACATGGACAAAACGCTTTATTTTTGAATGAGCCGCAGCTCGAATTATTGACTTTGTCCCTTCTACGTTCACGTGGAAAAAGTCGGCATATTTTCCCCAAGGAGCAGATAGAGCTGCTAAATGAACAATTCCATCTGCATCAGAGCAAATCAATCGGATCAAAGCTTCATTATTTAAATCAGCCGCTTGAAGCTGAATCAAAGGATGAGACAAAAGCTCTTTTACATGATCAATACGACGAGCAAAACCTAAAACTTGAATCCCTTTTTCTGCTAGGAGAAGACTCAAGCGTATCCCTAAAGAACTTGTAACTCCCGAGATCACGATCATGAATTTTCTCCATTGTATTCAATGTCGTGACTCATCGCTTGATGAAACCCTTGTCCTTTAAAAAGAGTCTGCTTCGCTGTATCTAAAAGCATGAGAGGCATTGCCGCAACAACTCGATTATCCCCCTTCATCCAAAGAGGATTTTTTCCCGCAAAAAAATGACGCCAAAATTTTTTCGAAAAAATCTCTTTTTGCTTAATACCGAACCAAAGCATGAAAAGATGCTCATGAAAGATCGTTTGATCTTTTGGATAAAGCACTTCACCCTTATTAAAAAAAGAGTCCGCTAGCTTCGCATTTCTTTCAAAAAGGTGAATTCCAGAAGTAGCTCTTGGATTGCACTCCAGGCAATAGAGTTTATCCCCACGGATAAAATCAAATGCGATTTGTCCTGTAAAATTGATTTCAGCCACAAATTTACGGATATAATCATCTACATCAGGGGCAATAACGCTTTGAAAACAGATTGCAGAACCGATCCCCATAGAATGAAGGACCGTATAGACCCCATGAGCAGTCAGGTGACCTTCATGGCAAATCGAATAGGAACAAAGCTTTTCCCCTTCAATATATCTTTGAGCAATCAAGGGATTAGATGGATTGTGTTCCCATTTTGGCCAGTTGCCATCAACGACTTGTACTTTAGCTGCAAAGCGGGAATAGATGGGTTTTAGAATCCACTTACCAGTACGGGTACTTTGTCCGTTCCAAAGGTGTGTCTCTGGAGTAGAAAATCCCAATTTACAAAGCAGCTGATAGAACTTCCATTTGTTATGGAGAATTTCAAGCCTTTCGAAGCTTTCAGCAAATACCATAGCATTCAATCGCTCTTTAGCCTTTCCTAGATAAAAGACCTCTTCGCAAGTAGGGATAACGAAATCAATTTTTTCTGCGGCTATAATCTTCTGTAAATCAGAGACAAATGCCTCAAATTGGAAAGCAGGTGGCGCTGTCTTATAAAACCGACTGACCTTTCCAGAGTAGCGAGATACAGACTTTTCCAAGCTATCAGCGCAAATAACTCTCATGCCAGCAGCTGCAAGAGAGCGGCTTAAATCAAGGGCCGCAAATGAACGGGCGCCTGTAATTAAAATAGATTTAGTATTCAAGAAGGACTCCTCCAATTGTAAGCCCTGCTGCCGTTCCGAGCAGTAAAGCCCTATTTCCTCTTTTCAATTTTCCTTCCTCAATCGCTCTATGCAAAGCAAAAGGAATAGACGTGGCAATCATATTTCCGTGATCTCGGACAATGTTCATAAACTGGCTATCTGGAACTCCTAATTTTTTTTGAAGTAAATCAAGAGCTAAAGGGCTTGCCTGATGCGGAATAAATAGATCTACCCCTTTCTCTGATTCATGAGTCATTCGACGGATCATCTTCAGAAGTGGAGGCATTGCGGCCTTAAAAAGTCTTGGGCCATTCATGCGAAAATAATGGCGCTCACGTGGGATATTCTCTTTGACTGCAAGGAGGGTACCTCCACCTTCACATTGGCAATCGTCACCATGCTCACTCCTCGTTTCAAAGTAAGAGGCAATAATTCCTCCCGCTTCAGAGGGACCTAAAACGCAAGCGGCTGCACCGTCCCCAAAGAGCGATGCCGTTTTAGGATCCTGCGGATTCAACCCCACAGAGGCAATGTCTGAGGAAACAAGAAGGACTCGGGAGTACACTCCTTGAGCAATTAAATGACCCATACAAAAAAGGCCTGTAAGAAAACTCAAGCATGTTGAGTTAATGTCAAAAGCCACAGCCCCCTTCAAACCTAATTTTCTATGAATCAGTGCAGCATTAGTCGGGATGGACTGTTGCGGTACCCCACTGACTGAAATAATGGCATCAATTTCAGATTTATCTAGTTTTGCTTGGGCTAAAGCTTGCTCTGCCGCAATCATTCCCATGTCAGAAGAAGTCTCGTGAGTCGCATAATAGCGCTGTCTGACTCCAGAAGCTTTGGCAAAAGTAGAGCTGGGATAGCCCAGTTCTTTTTCTAAATCCTCGGAAGAGACCAACCGAGAGGGTAAATAGGCTCCTGTCCCCAAGATTTTTACTGGAAGTTTAGACATAAAGCTGTACCTCATATTCTTTTTTCAAGAGTTCTTTTCCCTGTAGGAGAAGGTCAAGATAGGGACCAAATAGATCCCCTTGCGTAGAAACTTCTTTTCCCTTCCCAAATCGCTGAATATGCTTAGACCGCATCTCTAGAATTTTCTTATCCTGCCACATTGCATGAGCAAATAGTGGTTTAACGAGCGCCTTAAATAGAAATCCTGGAATAGGAGCGTCTGTTAAAGAAACCAAAAAGACTTTTGAACATTGTTCATTTATGGGCGACAAAAAGCCATTGATCAGGAGACGCTCTTTCCTCGTTGTTTGATATTCGATTTGGAAAAGCGACGGATGGATAAAGCGCCCAAAGCCTTTCTCAACTTGACGCCCAAAACTTACTATTTTATGGATCCAACCCTCTTGCTTGATTTCATTGCAATACTCAGCTTCCAATCTATCCTGCTCAATTCTCATAATAACCGTGATCGGTTGCCTTTTCGCATCGGTTCTTATCCATCCGCTATGAACAAAATGTGTATGAAGAGGATCCAATGCATTTTCCACAACGTCTTTCAAAGGGCTATTGACTTGGACGTCAAACTGAAATCTTTTCTCATTGGGCCCAATCGAGATTTCAGGAATTGCACCTTCAGAATTTGAACTTGAAGCAACCCAAATTAACCCATACTTCTCTTCTGCTCTATAGGCTTGGGCTCGATGAATCTCTTTAGAGGAGTAGCAATTGAGACCTGGAATCGAATGACAGGCACCATCTCCCTCAAAACGCCATCCATGATAAGGGCAGACTAAACATCCTTCTCGAACAGATCCTTTAGAAAGCGGCGCCCCCCTATGCGGGCAACGATCTGCAAGCGCATGAACCTTGCCATTTGCTCGAAATAAAACCAAAGGCGACCCGTTAAGAATAACGCCATGAGGCTTACGATGAACTCGATTACTCCATTCAACTGGAAACCAACTGTGCATCACACACCTCCTTAAATAATCCATCCAAACAATACTCCACGTAAGGGTGCAGATTATCAGCATTGAAGAGTTCAGCAACCATTTCCATCTTGCGATTGAGAAGAATGGAGCTAACTCCATGAATAGCGGCCCAAAAAAAACCTACAATTCTTTTTGAATCTGCTTCTGATAATCCAAATGCCTCTGAGAGACGCTTACAAATCTGGTAAATCCCTTCTCGAGTATGTTTTGCATACCACTCAGGTATTGGTTCATAAGGGAAGTGTTCAAAGAGAGCTTTCCAAAGTAAGCGGTTTTTCTGTCCAAATTCAATGTACGCAAGACCTAGATCTCGAAATACTGCTCGTAAGGATTTTTCCTCTTTAATTCCCCGCTCGGTTGTTTCATTAAGAATGCGATAAAGCTTTGCCAGGATATTGGCATTGATATGCAGTTGAAGATCCTGGAAACTACCAAACGCATTATAAATCGATCCAAGAGCACAAGAACTTAAGAGAGCCAGCTTCCGTACATTCAGCTGCTCCATTCCTTCGCTCTCAACGATGTGCCAAGCAGATTCAAAGACTCGTTTTCTAAGTTTATCGTTTTTCATAATTGAACACTGTTCATTTTTAAAGATGAGCGGAATTTTTGCAAGTCTTTTCAGATAGGTACCGTTTTTCACGGTGCACAGACGGTGCAAGGAACCACCTATTCAACTAATTTATTTCAGTAAAATCCGATTGCAACCATTCAACAACTCATTTACACTCATGCGCATAACGGTTGGATCGTGCTGAGTGGGATGGAAATCTCCCTTCCTCATAACCCGCCGGTCTGCAGGTTCTAAGTCCAGGCTACCCCACTTTCATCTTCTGTCTTTGAAAACAGATAGATTAAAATTTCCTTATCTTTTATCTTCTTTGAGAGAGGTTCGACTTATCTTTGAAAATTGGTGAATCATGGAGCAAAAATTATCGACTCTCATTTTTAATGCCGCAGTGGAAGTGCACATGGATGTGGTTCTTTTAGCGTTCAAAGATTTTTATGCCTCTCGCTCAGGGAGAGAATACCATGGGAAAACCAAAAAAACCGTCTATTGATCCATTACACTGAAGACCCTTTCAGTATCACAAATCGATCAATGGGCAATTTGTAAACATAGAAATTTTTTCCATATACAGCTATGCTAACAGTTCAAACGAAAACAATCGCCCAAAGGAAAAGATGAATATTGCCCTTACAGATAGTTCCCTTCTTCTCTATCAAACAGAGGATGGTCAAACCAAAATCGAAGTCCGCCTGCAAGATGAGACCGTTTGGTTGAGCCAAGCACAGCTGTGTGAGCTATTTGATAAGGACAAGAGAACAATCTCTGAACACATTCAGAACATTTTTAAAGAGGGTGAACTATCTGAAGAATCAGTTATCCGGAAATTCCGGACAACTGCCTCTGACGGCAAAAATTATCAGGTGAACTACTATAACCTGGATGTGATCATCTCAGTAGGATATAGGATCAGCTCACATAGAGGCACCCAATTCCGTATCTGGGCTACCCAAAGGCTAAAAGAATATTTGATTAAAGGCTTTACACTTGATGATGAACGACTTAAGCGGAGCGGTGGAGGCAACTACTTCAATGAACTTTTGTCTAGAATCAGAGACATCCGCTCCTCTGAAAAAGTATTCTGGCGCAAAGTCCTTGATATCTACGCCACAAGCATTGACTACGACCCCAAAACAGAAAGTTCAAAGCAGTTCTTTGCAGTTGTGCAAAACAAAATGCACTGGGCAGCTCATGGACATACAGCTGCTGAGATCATCTACTCCCGAGCAAATGCAGGGAAAACAAATATGGGCCTTACTTCTTGGTCAGGCAAGAAACCAAGACAGACTGACGCAGAAATTGCAAAGAACTACCTTAGTGAAGAGGAGTTAAAAGTCCTCAACCTAATCGTATCTCTCTATCTGGATTTCGCTGAATTGCAAGCTTTAAGTCGCAATCCCATGTCCATGAAGGACTGGATTACTAAACTTGACGATTTTTTACGAATGGCTTCCCGCGATATTCTATCTCATGCTGGAAAAATCAGCCACGAAGAGGCTCTTGATAAAGCCAAGATTGAATATTCCAAATACCAACAGCAGGCACTTGAATCTCCTTCCCTAGTAGAACAGCACTTTCTTGAAACTATTAAGGAATTTGAAAAGGCTGCATTGATCAATGCTTCCGATAGTTGAGTAACCTTTCAAGGCGTCTTTACGTCATCGATGTTGAAAGCCCGTGGCACGCTAGCGGCACGGAAAGGCCCTGTTTATGTCAGCAGTCTCCAACTTTCTTTAATTGACTATAACACCTAAGTCTTTGTATCATAGCGATGTGAACAGATGGTCAGAGATGACCAATGTGGGAAATAACCGGACTCATAACCCGCCGGTCTGCAGGTTCTAAGTCCAGGTTGCCCCATTTTTCTTTCCGAGTTTATCGCACTAAAAATGAGCGATTTGCGCAACATCTACCAAATTACCTAAAAGTGCAATTTCTTTCCATGGACCATTCGCCTACAACAATTGGCGACAGCCCAGCAGCTAACCTTTGAAAATTTAAAACAAAGGCAAGCTTGTGAAAGGCATCGACAAACGCACCCATAAAGACGGGACGGTTTCCTACCGCGTTCGCGTTCGCATCAAAGGACATCCCGTCCTCATCCAATCCTTCGCTTCCAAAACTCTCGCTATGAAATGGAAACGCGATACTGAATCAGCTGTTGAACAAAGCAAATATGCATATAAAGGCAAACTTTGTTCTTCAACAACCGTCGTCCGCTATCTTGCCAGTTTGTCTCATGCCTTTGCTATCGCGGTTAAAGATTGGGAATGGATCCAGGAAAATCCAACCATGAAAATTGCATTAGATAACTGAAGTCATTGATTTTCAGTCATATTAATCATCACCCATTCACTGGATTCAGCTGTTCATTATATATTGAATAGTTAAAAAGCAGTAAGAGGATCTGCACGATCCAGCAGAGCAATGATCGTCTTTTCAGAAACAGGCTTGTAATCCCAGACTTCGACGGAAAGATTGAGTTGTCGATCAACAAGCTTGTTGGGTCGTTTTTCATGAACATGGCCATGAAGTTGGAAATGTGAGGGCGCAGGCTGACTGGGGATGTGAATAAGCTCGACCTGGTGGCGGCCAATCTTGATGAAAGCTGACTCTAGGGCAAGCGAAAATCCAATTTTATGCATTTTAGCAGGAGTGCCATCATGGTTGCCTCGGATGCAAATCTTATTTCCATGCAGGCGTGCGCAAAGACTGGTAAGAAAGTCAGTCGTACCTAATCCGAAATCACCCAGGAAGAAGACCGTATCCTGCGGCTTAACAAGAGCATTCCAATTCTCAATAAGCCGCTCATCCATCTCGTTTACAGATTGGAAAGGGCGTCCGGTGTAATGGATGATATTGGTATGAGAAAAGTGCGTATCAGATATAAACCATTTATTCATTTTACTACAGCAAAGTATTCTTCATATAAATCGGTAACTGCAATCCCGAAACCCCATCCCATATCAGATGTCTTTTCCTGGATTTCTTCGCATCTTGCTTCAAACATATCAAGCAAGCCGTGTTCTTCCATATCTTCTAGACTGGTACGAAACATGCTTTCCATGCTGGAATAAAATCTTTCGTCAATATCCCCGTATTGCAAGGTGCATTTTACACCATATTCGACGTAGGTTAGCTGTAGATCAATGATGGCCGTGGGATCACGGCATACTTTCTTAAAATCGCTGATCGCTTTCCTCGCAACAGAATATTTGAGTTCAGGAAACCCTCTTAAAGGGCAAAACTGCTCTTCTAATATCGCTTTATATTTCTGAGCTATCTCATTGATACTTTGAGGCTCGATTCTAGGATCATAGTATTCTCTGACAACGTCGAATGTCTTATAAAGCGTCAAAATCTCATCTCTCAAAAATTCATCGTCTTTCTCTTCGAGATACTTTTTGAACTTTTTTAGATTCATACAACCCTCGTCAATCCTTATTTGCCCAAAATGGACATGCTTGACATGTCGTGCCATCGGGATAATCAATTCCTGCTTCATGAGGGCAGCCAAGGACCCTTTCTGTACTAGTAGTCTGTAAACTCAGAAGACCACTTTTTTGTATCGATGAAGTTTTCTCCGGCACCCACGGTAATGCCAACAATAACTTTTGTAACAGTCTTATCATCAGGACCGTAGTAAGCGATCGTTCCTGTACGAAAATCTGCTCCGACCCTCTTAACTTTAGTTTCCATAGGCTCCTCTTCTCACTTATGACCCATGATTTTTTCTACCAGCTTATAGACAGTTGTGTTCCATATTTGTGGAAGGTCAGTGGATCGATTGGTATCTCGTTGCTTTGCTCTGGAAATTGCCTTTGCAATGAGCTCCTGCGTAATTTTTTTGCCGTCGATGTCTTTTTTGTAATTGGGCAAGTGTCTCTTTAGGCGAGTCAGGCACTCTTGAGAGTTTGCAATCCCTTTTCCATCTTCAAAATGGAGCAAAAGCCAATACTCGAAGTTGGGGTTGCTAAGAGCAAAGCCATGGTTTTCGCTTTTCTTTGCCCACTGCAAGAGCTCTCTAAGCTGATCTTCTGCCCAATCATCCTTGTCTACAACAATCCATGCCTCATCCGTCTTTCTTAGAGACTCCTTCCGCAAATAACCTTGCATCTTCTTAAGCACCTGAATCGGCGAGCTTTCTGTTGATGGCCTCTTAAGGCACTTTACTAGGACAATCGATTGCGGCTGGTTAAAAATGGCAAAATATTGAGGTTCAGTTTTGGAGCCTTCCACTGAAACCACAAATAACTTTTTGTATCGGCGCTCTCCTAGAGGTCTTTGAAAACGCAGCTTTTGAGCCATTAGTCGCTTCCTTCGATGGGAGATTGTAGAAGAATACGGGGAATACCTCCTAGACGTCCTTGCAGATAGCTTTTTCGAATGTCTTTGTCATAGCGCACATCTTTGTATTCGCTGAATGACAACAAACTGGAAATCCCTTCCGCATTTCGTTCTGCAATCCACATTTCATCTCGTCTGAGCAAATCCTGATCCATCAATAACACATTGTGAGTGGTAAATAGTAACTGAGAACGACTATTATGAGAACATTTTGCCAGATAGCCTTCTAGAAGACGCCTGATCAGCAGTGTATGCAAACTCCTATCTACTTCATCGATGACATAGACTTTTTTGGATTGAGCCGCAGATAATTCTAGAAAAGCGGGAAGAAGATCGATAACACGTTGAGAACCGTCTGATTCTTGTCTCATATCGAACTTTGTTTCTGAGGCATCAGAATTTAAATGATAGGTGACCAGTTTTTTTGAGATTAACTCGCCATTTTTTCGGGTTACTACAAAACGCTCATTCCCAGGTTCGGCTAATAGCCTGACAGTTGCATCTTCTGCTAGTTCTTCTCTTAACTTCATCTTTATTGGTTCGGGCAGCGGTAAATTTTCAAAGGGAATCTCTTCACCGCCAAGATGAGATATTCCGGTATCTAATTGGGACAACATCTTATTCATCGTTGCGTACAAAGGATGTCCTTCATCCAAAAATTGCTCAAAAAGTTCAAATCTTGAATCAGGCGCGATCAGTTCCAAAGTATCTTTAAACCAGTCGTACACTGGCTTGAAGGCATCTATTTTTTGAGAAACTGAATTAGTGAGGAAGAGCTGATTATCGCGAGTGCCTTTGAAAGCAAACTGGAGCGATTGGTCACTCTTTAAAGATGAATCGAAATTAGGTTCCCCTGATACTCGATGGTAAAGCGTCTTTTCACTGTTACCAGAAATATGAACCAATTTTTCCTCTATTATGGTTTTGCGGTTAACAGAGAAACTAAATGCATAAACCGTCTCGTCAATTAACAGTTCAAACTCAAACTGGGCTGGCTGTTCGACCTTTTGTGCGTTTCCAAGCCTAAAACTATCTACAGCAATTAGGCTGTAGGGTTGGGTCCCCTTAACGATGAGTCCTTTTGCAAAATGCAGGGCCTTAAAAAGATTGGTTTTTCCGGAGGCATTCCCCCCATATACAGCCGCAACAGGCAGAACCCCCAGTTTGAGTTTGCCTATTTTAGGGATGCGCTCCCCGTGTTGACGCTCACGGCTTGCTATTAGCGAGAAAGTGGCTTTGGCTTGGAAGGACATCCAATTTTCAATTGAAAATCGAATCAGCATAAGGAGGCTCCTTTATGAGATGATTTCTCTCAATATAACCTTATAGTAGCCGATTTCCGACTAAATAGCAACGCTTAAAGAGAAAAAATCTCATAAGCATAACTCGCAAAAATTTAAAAAATGTCTGCATATATTCGTTTCTGCATGCAATACTATCATATTTAAGGACTTGTAAGACCAAGCAAAACCCTCCATACTTTCCTTGAAATTATTGGTCATTTAAATGGAAGAGAAACCCCAGCTTACCAAAAAATCATCCTCCTGTACTAAAATCGCCCTATTCCGGTCCCTTTTCCGAGGTCGTGAAGATCTATACCCTCGGCGATTTGAAAGTAAAAAAACGGGAAAATCAGGCTATTCGCCCGCATGTGGCAATGAATGGGTACGAGGAATCTGCGAAAAAGCGTGAAAATACTGTAAATAAACCTACAATTGAGCTAATTCGGATGCATTCAATTTCTTCATTTTTCAGTCTTTAATACCAATCGATTGATTGAGTCTTCCGTGAGCCGAAATACAGTCCAATCAGACATCGGAACCGCCCCAATTTTCTTATAAAAATTGATTGCTCGTTCATTCCAATCAAGCACCCACCATTCAACACGTCCACAATTACGCTGCCTTGCCAACTCACATATCTCTCTTAGAATCAATTCACCGTATCCTTTCCCTCGATAGTCTGAACGAACATATAAATCTTCAATGTAAATCCCCTTCTTCCCAAGAAAAGTGGAAAAATTGTGAAAGAATAGAACAAAACCAACTGGTTGGTTGTTCTCTTCTGCAATCAGAACTTCAGGTCCTTTTGGATCGTTAAAAAGGCTATGTTCGAGAGTTTTCTCGTCTGTTACGACTTGGTCCAAGAGCTGCTCAAAATCAGCAAGCTCTCGAATCATTTGCAGAATTAATCCTGTATCCTCAGGGCGTACATTTCGGACCTTAAAAACAGGGGCTTTCAAAACAACCTCCCGCCATTCGGCACTTTTAGTGAAGGTTCTAGAAGAACCACTTGCTGTTTTTCATCGGGCAATCCAAGAGTCAACACCTCTGACATAAATTTTCCAATTTGTTTTGGGGGGAAATTGACCACAGCAATGACTTGTTTACCTATCAACTCCTCTTTTCGATAATGCTGGGTAATCTGGGCTGAAGAACGCCTTTTTCCAAGAGGGCCAAAATCAATTTCAAGCTTATAAGCGGGTTTTCTTGCTTCTGGATAATCCTCTACAGCTGTAATCGTTCCTACACGAATATCCACTTTCAAAAAATCTGAAAACTGGATTTGTTCTGACCTCTGTTCAATTTCCATTTTATTGATCCCCCTTGATCGCAATGTAAACTTTCACTTCTGGATGTCTTTGAGGATCAAAACTTGAAGAATATAATTCAAAATCAGTTGTATAAGAACGAGATAGGTTCGATTGCCAAATCGCCTGCCAAGCAGCAATTAAACCTTGAGGAAACTCTCCTCTAGTTGTAAAAACAGCGTACTTTGACTCAGGGATTACTTTCCCAACCAATCCAGCTGGAATCTCATCTAAGCTAGAAACTTCTGTCCCGAGAATCCAAGAGTAAGGTTGAGTATAATCCCCTTCATAATCAGTATAAACAGCCAGAATATTGCCATTTATCTTGTTAGGAATCTTCGCAAGAATATTTTGATTAAAAAACCTCTCTTTATGAGCAGGCATTTCTAAAGAACATTTTTGATTGTCAGTTCTTAGCTCAAGCCCAATAAAAAACGTTTTCTTTTGATTTTCGATAGTATGATGCATCTCGAGTCCCCCTATTTGGACACATTCTTGTGAATCTAGTAGTCTTCCTATGCAATACGCTGCAGTAGCAATAAAACTCAGAGCTAGAAAAAACAGTTTCATATATCCATATTCCTCTCTTTCAAGAGAAAGATCGTATCAAAAAAATCCCCCAGAGTGAAGGGAAAACCATTCAAAGAAACTCTTCAAGGCTTGATTGCTGCATGGCAAGCGATATGGACATCTAATCTTCTAGGATGAAATTGTAGGCCTTGAACGTTCAGGTAGCAGCTCCTTGTCATTACTCTGGAAGCTTAGCTAATGAAAGGACCCTCTCGATTTGTCCAAACTCGAGGGGGCTTTGTTGCGCAATTCCCTCCAAGCAGCTATGCTGCTTTTGCTCAACAAAGCCCTTTATCGGAGGAGTTATGGCAGAAGATATAGACAAGATAAATTCTGATTTTTACAACCAAAGGGAGTTTTGATCTAAAAAAATGGCTTAAGCAGCCACTGGAAGAGGTGATTGCTCCTTAAGCAACGGTCTCATTATAATCTACCTCTAAATAACAAGCGGATGCTTCTATCTTTGGTTGAAAGTTCACGGGTTTTTGATCGCTGACTTCTACTTGCATCATCTACTGCTCACGTGGGCTGTTCTAATTTTATATACGATCGATTCCTTCGTGTAGCCAAATCGTTTTGCTAAATCTGAAGCTGCAGCGGATTCTCCAAACCAAGTAAGAGAAATTGCAATCCCATCAGCTCCAATATATTTATGCCACCCCTGATCTACTCCAGCCTCAATGCTAATCTTTATTTTCCCCTGCAAAAGCGCTTGTTTATATGCAGTAGATTGCTTCTCAAATAGCTCCCAGGAAGGCATGGAAACAACTCGAGCAGACGGACCCAATTCTTCGGCAACTTCAAGGGCGAGCTGTACTTCTGACCCTGTGGCAATAAGCAAATAGCTTACTTCTTTAGTCGTTTCTTGGCGTACGATATAGGCACCTCGTCCAACTCCTTCTTCGTAAGATTTAGCAGGAAGTTCTTGTAATGGTTGTCGAGAAAGAATGATCGCCGTAGGGCCTTCATGTAAAAAAGCAGCAAGCCAGGACATTTTTACCTCATTTGCATCGGCTGGACGCAATACTAAAAGACCTGGAATAGTGCGGAGAGAGGAGAGCTGCTCGATAGGTTGATGAGTAGGACCATCAGGGCCAATGAAGATTGAATCGTGTGTCAGCTGATAAATCACTTTCAGCCGCATCAAGCTGGTCATTCGGATGGCACTGCGCATATAGTCAACAAATCCGAGGAATGTTCCTATGAATGAGATGATAAACCCTGTTTGGGCCATTCCTGCAGCAATGCAGGCCATTCCAAACTCTCGAACTCCATATTTGATATTGCGCCCTTCAAATCGCCCCGCTTGAATCAGTCCATATTTTTCTAAATAGGTACCATCCGAGGAAGACAAATCAGCAGAACCTCCTACCAGCTGAGGAATGTGATCTGCCAAGACTTGGAGGACCTTATGAGAGGCCCACCGTCCTGCTATAGGAGAGGATATTGGAATATTTTGTAGAACCGATTCTAAATGAGAAGGAACTGAGAATACTGGAGGAAAGAGGCCTGTAGAGCTTCTTTTCTTAAAGAAATGGTAAATTTCTTGATCTACATGAAAGGAAACATCTGGCAGCCCTAGTTCTTTCTTGGCTAGAGTAACTTCTTCTTTTCCAAGAGGTCGACCATGGGCAGCAGGCGTACCTTGGGCATTAGGTGCTCCACGCCCAATTCGGGTCTTAGCAATGACTAAAGTGGGTTTTTCTTGATATGTGAGAAGAGGGGCTAAAGCTGTCCTAATTTGATCTAAATTATGGCCATCTATGCTAAGCACATCCCATCCTTGCGACTGAAACCGCAAAGGAAGATTTTCAGAAAAGCTTTCATGAACATACCCATCCAAAGTCGTGGAATTGCTGTCAAAAATGAGAATCAGATTATTGAGGCAAAGGTGACCAGCTAAAGAGCTAGCTTCCATTGCAACTCCTTCCATTAAATCTCCATCACCCGCTACAACTACAACTTTAGAATCAATCCCCAAATGCTTTAACCCTAAGGCCTGTCCAACTGCATATCCAACTCCTTGGCCATCCACACCAGTCGTTGCTTCTACTCCCTCAGTCTTAGTTAAATCAGGATGGCTTGGTGTTTTGGAATCAATTTGTCTAAAGTTTTTCAAATCATCCAAGGTGAGAGAAAATCCAGCAAGATGCAAACAGCTATAAAGCCAAAGAGATCCATGTCCCACTGAAAGGATTAAACGGTCTCGATGAGACCATTTTGGATAAGCGGGATCAAATCTTAGAAATTCACCAAATAGATAAGCGCCAAGTTCTGCACAACCCATTGGCATTCCTGGATGGCCAGAGCCTGCAAGCTCCACTGCATCCATCGTGAGATGCCGAATCGTATTGGCTATTTTTTGTAACATAAACATCTACCCAAAAATCTTGTAATCAGTGCCAAATACCAGTTGGAAACAAAATCGACAACTTAAGCTAAAAAACCTCCATCGACGGTAAGAGTGGCTCCTGTGATATATGAAGCTTCTTCACTCGATAAAAATGCTACAGCTGAGGCGATTTCTTCAGGTTTACCATAGCGTCCCAAAGCAACGCTTTTCTTTACCATCTCTGCAAATTCTGTGTTGTCTGGATTCATGTCGGTATCGATAGGACCAGGTTGTATAAGATTGACCGTTATATTTCTTGGACCGAGATCTCTTGCCCAACCGTGTGTGTAGCCAACAAGAGCTGCTTTTGTAGCAGCATAATCTGCTCCGCCAGACGCTGTCATCCTCTCTCCATTAATGGAACCTATAATAACAATACGTCCGCCGTCTTTCATAAAAGGAACTGCTGCACGTGTTGTAGCAAAGACCCCTCCTACATTAACTGCTAATTGCCTTGTGACTCCATCAATGTCGAGATCAGAATCATCGATAGAACCCCCTACATAGATCCCAGCATTATTTACAAGAATATCGATTCTTCCAAAGTGCTCGCCTACCTTTTTGGCAAGGCTTGCTACTTGTAAAGGGTTTGCTTGATCTGCTTGTACAGCTAGAGTTTTGACTCCTTCTTTTTCAAGCTCTTTCATTAAAAGGAGAGCTTTTTCTTTGGATTTTGCATAGCTAATTGCTACATGACATCCTTCCTTGGCAAAACGTTTAGCAATCGCCGCACCTATTCCTCGAGAGCCTCCCGTTATAAGAGCTATTTTATTTTCCAATCTCTTGTGTGTCATATGAATCCATGTTTTTTCGCACTTGTAGCAGTGAAATACTCTTCGCAAAGCTCTGTGATTGCGTCCCCAAAACCCCATCCCAAATCGTGTGTTTTTTGCTGAATTGCCAAACATCGTCTTTCAAATAGATCAAGCAAGCTATGCTCTTCCATATCCTTCAGCGTCTTGCGAAACATGCTTTCCATGCTGTTGTAAAATCTTTCATCAATGTCTCCATATTCCAAAGTGCATTGGACTCCGTATTCAACATAGGTTAGCTGAAGATCGATGATCGCTTTTGGGTCTGAGTTGACCTTTTTGAAATCGCTGATTGCTTTTCGTGCGACAGAGTAGTTCAATTCAGGAAAGTCCCATTTGGCAGTTTTAGGACAGAACTGCTCTTCGAGTATCTCTTTATATTTCTGGACAACCTTCTCCACATCTGAGGGTTCTATCCGAGGCGTATAAAATTGCCTGACGACATCAAACGTCTTGTAGAGAGTCAATAGCTCCTCTCTCAAAAAATCATCATCCTGGGTGTTTAAATACTCTTTAAATTTTCTCACGCTCATAAAATCCCAAGGCTTTTATCCTCTTTCGGTTTTTCGGTCTCAGGAGAAACAGGAAATAACTGCTTAAAAATACCCTCATGCTCTTTCCTGCACAGCAAAGAGATAAAAGGATAATCAGCAGGGACAGGAACCTCAACTACATCACAAGGTTCTAGTTCTGCGCCTTCTGGCTTTGATTTTTTCTTGGATGTCATGGAACCTCCCCGATTGAAGTCGTTGAGTATACGACAAGAAATTAATTCCTCATAGCGCTAATGAAATTGCGGTGCACTAGCGGTGCAACGAGGTGCAACTTTTTTGAGTTTGATCTAGCAAAATCCGATTGCATCCATCAAGCAAGATCTTTATACTTATGCTCATAACGGTTGGATCGTGCTGAATGGGATGGAAGTCTCCCTCCCTCATAACCCGCCGGTCTGCAGGTTCTAAGTCCAGGCTACCCCACTTTCATCTTCTGTCTTTGAAAACAGATAGATTAAAATTTCCTTATCTTTTATCTTCTTTGAGAGAGGTTCGACTTATCTTTGAAAATTGGTGAATCATGGAGCAAAAATTATCGACTCTCATTTTCAATGCCGCAGTGGAAGTGCACCAACAGCTAGGTGGTCCTGGATTGCTAGAATCAATTTATGAATCAGCACTTTGCTATGAGCTTTCTGTACTGGGGCTACAAGTCCAAAGACAAATCCCCATTCCTGTTCTCTATAAAAACACCCCTATCAGAGAACCTCTTTACCTAGATCTTCTTGTGGAAAAAACTGTGATTATCGAAGTCAAAGCAACTGCACGAGATTTTCCTTTCTACCAAGCTCAGCTACAATCCCACTTACGCCTATTGCAAATTCAATTCGGCATGTTAGTTAACTTTGGTAAGACAAATTTAAAAGATGGCATCAGCCATGTGATTAATCCTTTATACCAAAACATCCTCTTGAGTACCACACAAGAGAAAACCCCTATCTGAAGATAATCATGCTCGGTAAGGCGTTGTTGCGTAAATAGCTGCGGATAAGGTTCTTCTTGCCTTAAGCCCAGCGAATCTGTAAGTTTTTTGTTGCTTAAGCAAAAATTTGAGGCTCGATATAGCACACATTGAACATTCTAAACATGAAAGAAAATAACAAGCGCTGCTTTGGATCTTCTCCTGGCAAAGAATTCTATGCAGAATACCACGACAAAGAATGGGGCATTCCTGTTTATGATGATAGACATCTATTTGAGATGCTTATCCTTGAAGGATCTCAAGCTGGATTGAGCTGGGAAACAATTCTCAAAAGACGCGAAGGGTACCGGAACGCTTTTTACCATTTTGATCCTGTGAAAGTGGCTAACATGACCGATGATGAATTGAATACCCTTCTTGGAAATCCTGGCATTATTCGCAATCGGCTGAAAATCTATGCTGCACGCCAAAATGCATCCGTTTTTTTGCAAATCCAAAAGGAATTCGGTTCGTTTTCTAATTATCTTTGGAATTTCGTAGAGCATAAGCCAATAATCACAAGACGGGCATCACTCAAAGACATTCCTGTCACTACCCCCTTAAGCAACGCTCTTTCAAAGGATCTCAAAAAAAGAGGAATGACTTTTGTGGGCTCCACCATCATGTATGCGTTCATGCAAGCAGTTGGCCTCGTGGATGACCATCTGATCGATTGCCCTTGTGCAAAGCACTGAACTAAAAGAGATTTTTCAAGTTTACTTGGGCGATTAATATACTGCGTCCACTTCAAAGTTAGAGAAATTTCTGCCTCAGCATCTTCACTTTTTTGCTTGTTTCCATCGACCCTGTGCTTGCACAGGGCCCTCGAGTTTGGACAAATCTCGCTACCAAACTTTAATTCAATCGTCCTTCGGCGA
>CAYWSY010000024.1:0-24057 GCA_964461105.1 uncultured bacterium | reverse complement strand
GTGCGTCTTGTTACCCAGAGGATGGTTGCTTTAGGAAAGGTCGGTAGGCGAGTCCGTGAAGGGCTAATTTTTTTGCTTGAGATCGATTACGATTTTTTCTTAAGAAAGAATTGGTCGATTGATTTACGGCAGGCGCGTAATTACATTGCTAAAGCAGTAGAACAGATGTTGGGGATCTTTAGGGATTATAATGGGGGGCTTCTCTCCCAGCAGGATAAACAGTTTGAGCAGATCCTCGCGACATTTAGAGAAAAATTTGGAACGTTTCATCCTCTGATGGAAGAGGTGTTTTATTCTCTCTCTCCCCCAACATTTCAGACGTTGATTTCTGCGCGAACCTGCTTGCAAGTGTTCGTCTTATTTACACGACTTTTTGAAAGAGACTTGAAGGGCAATCCGTTCTTGGTTGAGACTCGATATGACAAGAGGGAAGGAACTGGAATTCTTGTTATTAAAATGGGGGATCTCGCTTTACAGGGGAAATTATTAAAAGAGGTCCTTGAAATCCAGTCTCCCAATCACTCCTGTTTTGGTGTGAGCTCAGTAGAATTTGAGGGGCTTTATTATCTATTTTTAATTGATGTGAACTCTTCTTTAGGATTGTTACAGGCGTGCGAAGAGCAAATTTGCGCTCAAAAAGTCAAACCAGAAGAGAGACAACAGACAAAGGTTTTGCGAATCAATTTTCAGGAGGGGGATCCGATCTCCTTAAATCCTCATATTGGAATTGATCAACGCTGTAGAAGCGTGGGACGCGCATTATATGAAGGGTTGACTCGATTAGACGCCAAGGGGATCCCTCAGCTTGCAGCGGCTCAAGAGATCCACATTTCCCCCTCTCAAACGCACTACACATTTTTTTTAAGAGATCACTACTGGTCGAATGGAGAAAAAGTGACGGCATACGATTTTGAGCAAACCTGGAAAAAAGCGTTGAGTTCTAACTCTCCCTATTTAAGAGCCGATTATTTTTATCCGATCAAACATGCGCGCAGAGCAAAGCTTGGAGAGATTTCTTTAGAGAAGGTCAAAATTAAGGCGATCGGGCCTCAGAAATTAGTGGTCGAATTACAAGACCCATCTCCTTATTTTTTGCATTTAACTGCTCATCCAACATTCTCACCTTTGTACAAAGGAGAAGAAGAGCCTTCCCACTTTAATGGTCCTTATATTGTTGAGAAATGGGAAAAAGACCAACTTTTGCACTTAACGATGAATCCCTATTATTGGGATAAAAGCAATGTCCCATTTAAAGATGTCTACATTACTATGAACAAAGATGAACGGACCGTCTACGATAGCTTTATGAGGGGAGAGCTTGATTGGATTGGAGATCCCTATAGTGTAATGACTGACAAAGTTAAATCTGAAGGGTGGGTTGAGCATGATGTTGATCGCGTTTGGTGGATCTATTTGAATACAACTGTATTTCCTCTTCATTCTCCGTCCATTCGTAAAGCGCTTGCATGCGCGGTCAATAGACAGCAAATTGCGCAAAAGATTGGACAGCACCCATTAGTTAGTCCGATTCCGCAGACCAAGTGCCCTGAATCGATGGTTTGGGACGGAAACGCCCATGCGGCAATGGATTTTTTTAAAGCGGGCCTCCAAGAGCTTGAGATGACAGCAGAAGAGTTTCCTGAACTCATTTTCCATTATAGTGATATTCCTGGCCAAGAGGATTTAGCCCGTCAAATTAAAAAACAGATTCAAAAAGTCTTAAACATTCGTGTTAGGATCGTAGGAATTGAATGGAACCGGCTCTCTCTTAAACTAGACCGAAGGGAGTTTCAGATGGCAGGGTGTTTAAGAAGTTCTCCTTATTTTTATCCAGGGTCTCATTTGGAGCTTTTTCGAGATCACTCAAATATTTATAACTCCTCTCAATGGGAAAATCAGAATTTCTCTGCTCTTTTAAGAAAAGCACAAACGCTTACGAATTCAAAAGAGCGGGATGAATTATTAAAAGAGGCAGAGCAGATTTTAATAGAGGAGATGCCAGTCATTGGTGTCTTTCGACATGTTTATAAATATCAATTGAATTCGCGCATTAAAAACATTTCTATCGCGCAAAATGGAGATATTGACCTAAAATTGATTTCTTTCTAAGAGTCTCAAGGAGGAATTAATGAAGCGGTTGCTATTTTGCATAGGGGCTATAGGTGTTGCTTTACTGCTGATGATGTTTAAGGTGCCGAAAATTACAAAAGCTTTGAAGACAGAGACGTTGAAACTGAATTTTCAAGAGGGGGATCCCCTCTCATTGCATCCTCATATTGGCATCGATCTTCGTTGCAGAGTATTGGAGAGGCTTCTTTTTGAAGGGTTAACTCGCGTAGATTCCCAAGGAGTTTGCCAGCTTGCAGCAGCAGAGCATTTAGAAATTTCTCCCGACCAAACAACGTATACGTTCACTTTGCGCCCTCACGTTTGGTCGAACGGAGAACCGGTTACAGCGCTCCAATTTGCTAATGCATGGAAATGGGCTCTTGAACCTGATAGCTTGTGTATGCGCTCTGATCTATTTTATATCATTAAAAATGGGAAGCGCGCCAAGTTAGGACAAGTCTCATTAGACGAAGTTGGCATTGATGTTATCGATGAACGCACACTTCGAGTCACTCTTGAACATCCAGCTCCTTATTTCCTTGATTTGTTAACACATCCGGTTTATTCCCCGCTTTTTTCAAAAGAGAGTGTGCCAACTGTTTTTAATGGCCCCTATACCTTGCAGCAGTGGAAACATGATGTCGCCATTGATTTATTCAGAAATCCTAGCTACTGGGATGTTGAGAGTGTCTTTTTTCCTGTCATCAATTTTTCTTTTATCAAAGATCCCATGACGGTCTTGTCTTTGTTTGAAAAGGGGGAGATCGATTTTATCGGAGATCCGCTGACCACTCTTCCTTTAGATGCCCTCTCATCCGCAATCGATCTCAATCAGATTCAATTTCAAGATGTTGCTCGCACCTATTGGATCTATGTCAATACTCAGCAATTTCCCTATACATCCAGAACATTGCGCAAAGCATTTGGACTTGCACTGGATCGGAAACAATTGACTGATCATATCTTTTTAGGGTGCTTGCCCCATCATAGCCCAGTTCCTCGAAATTTGTCTTTGCTTACTGAAGAGGAGATGAAGGTGAGTGTAGATGAGACTCTTGCTCGCGAGCTTTTTGAAGAGGGGTTAAAGGAACTAGGGCTCACAAGAGAGACTCTGCCGCAGGTGATCTTGAGCCACAGCACGATTACAGGACAAAAAACCCTTGCGGAAGCAATCCAGCAACGATGGTCTGAAGTCTTTGGCATTGATGTGAAGATTGAAGGTTCCGAGTGGAGTGTGTTTGCAAGTCATTTTAATCGTGGAACATTCCAAATGGGAGGCTGTTTGCGCAGCGCCGTCTATAACGATCCCCTCTACCATCTTGAAATTTTTAAAGAGAGGGACTTTCCTTACAATGCGTCTTTCTGGGAAAGTGATGCGTATAAACAACTGATTGAAACCGCTTCCCAGGCCTCTGATCAGGGTGCTCGTCAGGAATATTTAAGAGCTGCAGAAAAAATGCTTATAGATGAGATGCCAGTGATTCCAATTTACGTCGATACGTACAAATATATGACCAATAGGGGACTTAAAGGCTTTATCATCGATAAGTCTGGATGCATTGATTTTAGGGAAGCGAAGTTTTAAGAATGGTGAGCCGCCTATAGCGGCTCACCTCGTAATAGCCAAGTTATGCTTTTCCAGCTGGCAGGGGAGCAGGAAGGCACGCTTTGTGACTGAGGCGGATTTGTCCACGGTCATTGATGTCGATCACTTTGACTTCAAGTGCTTGCCCTTCTTTTACGACATCTGATACGTTCGCCACTCTACTGTGGGAGAGTTCAGAAATATGGCAGAGTCCTTCTTTGCCAATGATTTCAACAAAACATCCAAAGGCAACGATCGAAACGACTTTACCCATATAAACCTTGCCGATCTCAGCTTCTGCGGTCAGATTATGGATGATTTCTTTAGCGCGTTGCATTGCATCGTTATTGGTCGCAGAAATGCTGATCAAACCACTATCATCAATATCAATCTGAGCACCTGTCTCTTCGACAATAGCGCGGATCTGCTTGCCGCCAGGGCCAATGACGATTCCAATTTTGCTCGGCTTGATCTGGACTGTTTCAATGCGTGGCGCATAGGTTGAGAGATGCTCTTTAGGTTTAGGGCAAGCGGCGATCATTTTTTGAAGGATGTGCGTGCGTCCTTGTTTGGCTTGGAGCAACGCTGCTTTCATGATCTCTTTATTGATCCCTTCCACTTTGATATCGAGTTGGAATGCAGTGATCCCTTGCGCATCTCCAGTTAATTTAAAGTCCATGTCGCCAAGAGCATCTTCGACACCGAGGATATCAGAGAGGATGGCATACTTGTCATCCTCGATAATAAGACCCATTGCAATCCCGGAAATCGGGCGTTTAATTGGCACACCCGCATCCATCAGCGCTAAGCAGCCGCCGCAAACTGATGCCATTGAAGAGGAGCCGTTAGATTCGGTGATGTTCGATTCAAGGCGGATTACATAGGGAAAGTCCTCTTGAAGGGGAAGGACCATTTCAATGGAGCGCTCAGCTAGTTTTCCGTGGCCAATTTCACGACGCCCAGGTGAGCCCATTCTTCCCACTTCACCAACCGAGAAGGGAGGGAAGAAGTATTGTAAATAAAATCGGCTGCTGACATCTCCATCGAGATTCTCAGAGCGCATGGCCATTTGCTCTCCACCGAGCGTAGTAACCGCAATTGCTTGCGTCTCTCCACGCGTGAATAGCGCGCTTCCATGTGTGCGCGGAAGAAGAGAGAGCTCGATGTCGATAGGACGGATCTGATCGCAAGTCCTTCCATCGCTTCGAATCCCTTCGGTTAGGATCATTTTGCGCAAAATATCGGACTGAGCATTTTTAAAAGCGCCCATGACATCAGTTTTGCTAAAACGAGGCGTTGAGTCTTCTGGAAGGAAGTGAGCGACCATTTCTTCTGAAATGACGGTTACTGCATCTTCTCTCGCTTGTTTTTCTTTAATGCGCAAGGCCGTGGAGAGCTTTGATCCGACAAGCGTCTGCATTTCACTTTTTAATTCAGGAGAATGGAGGCGTAGTCCCTCTTTATTTTTTGCTTTGCCAATTAATTTTTGCCAATCGAGGAGTGCCTGGCAGATTTTTTGAATTGCAGCATGACCCTCTTCGATCGCTTCGAGAATTTGTTCCTCTGTTAAAAAGTCGCAATAGCCCTCGATCATTAAAATAGCATCTTCCGTTCCCGCTAACATCAGATCAAGGCGTGATTTTTCCATTTCTTCAATAGTCGGATTGATTACGAATGTATCGCCAATTAATCCCACGCGAACAGCTCCAACTGGCTTGACCAGCGGAATATCGGAAATGACAAGCGCAGCAGAGCATGCGCAGATGGAGAGAGGATCAGGGGAGTGTACTCCATCATAAGAATAGACATACGCAAGGAGTTGCACTTCCTTATAAAAACCCTCTTCAAACATAGGGCGGAGTGGACGATCGATTAATCGGCTTGTCAGAATTTCCTTTTGGGTCGGTCGTCCTTCTCTTTTGATGAATCCGCCAAGAGTTTTTCCTGCTGCGGAAAATTTTTCCTGGTAGTCGACGCGTAAAGGTAAAAAGTCGATATCAGGGGATGCCGTAGAGGCAGCACAAGCGGTTGCTAAGATCATGGTATCGCCGGAACGAAGCATGACGGCTCCATTGGCTTGCCTTGCGATTTTTCCTGTTTCGAAGACGATCTCGCGTCCTCCAACTGAGACAGAAGTTTGATGTTGATTGAACATGATATTCTCCTAAAGATGTAGTATGATTGATTCCGTCGGAGGATGAATTGACCAGCTCATAGGAAAACAAAAGTTTTCCTATGAGCTGGGCATTTCATCACAGCCGAACAGTAGTACTATAACAGTTGTTTGGGTATAAAGGCCAAAAAAAAAGCCGCTTAAGAGTGTCCTTAAGCGGCTTTTACAAGAGAAAAATTCTTACTTGCGGAGGTTCAAGCGGACAATTAAGCTTTGATAGCGTTTTGTGTCAGTTGAATTAAGATAGTCAAGTAGCTTGCGACGTTGTCCAACAAGCTTAAGCAACGCCAGTCTGGATCCATGATCCTTAGGAGCGAGCTTGAGGTGCTCTGTTAATTCAGCGATTCTTTCTGTGAGGATCGCAATTTGAACATCGGCAGATCCTGTATCTTTCTCGTGAAGTTGAAACTTCTTGGTAATTTCTTCCTTGGTACCCTTATCTAAAGACATTAAAACTTCTCCCCGTGATTGAGAGTTTATAAAAAGGTAGACAAACTTTTAATTGTAAAACATTGACCTTATTGTACCTGAAACGCCTTTAAGAGATCAACCATAAAATCACACTTGCGAGAGCTCAAGGTCTTTCCTATTGACAATTTGGGTACACAGCCTTAACTTTACTTCAGTCTTAATGCATTCTACCACAGAAGGGAAAAAAATGATCCAAGAAGATTTGTCTCAAATAAAGTTTGCTAAACTTAAGCTCTGGGAAAATGAAATTTTTCAATTAATTAGAAAGGATATTAAAGGAGAGTATTTGCGTCAGCATCCTCAATTCGTCAGTAAGCATTTTCAAAAAAAGGCCACAGACAAGTTGACTGCAGACGAGATCGTAAAGGCGAGCATTCAAGAGATCGCAGAGGGCAATGAGGCATTTGCTGAGTGGGCGATTGCGCGCTGGGTTATGAAAAATGGGGAGATTTACCAGTATTTTGCATCAGAGTTAATGAAGATCAATCCAAAATTTGATGAGATTGAATCTATTGAAGAATCGACGGCAGCCCGCATGCTTAAAGAAGCAGTTGCACAATTCGGCGCAAAAAGGACCTATTTCTTTGCTGTAATGAATTCTGTAAGTTTTGGTTTAAAGACGTTTGAAGCATTGAGAGCTGCAGCGGAGGCAGAGCCGGTGGAGACTGCTCAAGAAGTCTCTGAGGAGTCGATTGAAGCGGTCAAGGCCCGTTACGAGGCTCAGATTCAAAAACTGACTGATAAATATGAAAAGCGGTTACAGGGGTTAGAGAAAAAATATGTCATCGATACAGATGGTCTTAAAAAACAAATTGGACAGCTTCATAAAAAAATAGGGGAGCTCTCTAGTGTGCGATGAAGAGTGGATGCGCCAGGCACTGCAAGAGGCTCAAAAGGGTTTTGATAGGGGAGAGGTCCCTGTCGGGGCGGTATTAGTCTATAACAGGACTGTAATCGCAGCGGCTCACAACAGGGTCGAAGGGGAAAAAGATGCCACGATGCATGCGGAGATGATCTGTCTGCGAGAGGGTGCTCGCGTCTTGGATAATTGGCGGCTTTCTGAAACAACCTTATACTGCACTTTAGAGCCGTGCTCCATGTGCGCCGGCGCAATGTTGCTCTCTCGAATTGGAACATTGGTTTGGGGCGCTCCAGATCTTCGCCATGGGGCGCATGGGAGTTGGGTTAATATCCTTGATGAAGTCCATCCCATTCATCCTATTGTTGTTCGCAAAGGGGTGTTAGCAGAGGAGAGTGCAGAGTTAATGCGTCGATTTTTTCGCAAACGAAGAGAGGAGAGTAAGTGTGCAGGAATTATTTGATTCTATGGTCGCGGCGCAGCGGGATAAACTGAAATCTTGCGCTCAGCAGATTGTGCCGGGGTTAACGGAAGACGATCTTCTCCAGCCTAACGACTTCCCCGAGTTAGAGAATCATCCCTATTTTCGGTATGAAGAAGGGGTGTTGGAAGGATTGTTGACCGCTCGTATGGCTTATTTAGCTCGTCAGCGCGAGGGATAGGGTTGGTTTTCCACTTGTTTTTTATCTGCAGTTGAGTTTTACTGTACACTTTCGACATTTTAAAGGAGTTTTTTTGAGTTATGAAAAAGCAAGGTCATCCTCCATATCAAGAAGTTTTATTTATCGATTCTTCTACAGGATTTAAGTTTATTTGCGGAAGCACGCTCCAGCCTAAAGAAAAAGAAACGTTTGAAGGGAAGGAGTATCCTGCATACCGTATGCCGATTTCTTCTGCGTCCCATCCGTTCTTTACTAAGAGCAAACAGTTTGTGGATTCTGAGGGTAGAGTAGATAAGTTTGTTAAGCGTTATGCCAAAAAGCCCGAAGTTAAAGAAGAGACTCCAGCTGAGCCTGAAAAAAAGAAAGTTGTTCGCAAGAAGAAAGCGACCTAACATCTCATTCTTAGGGTAGATCATGGAGGAGCAAATTCGTCGACTTCTCAAGCGCTTTGAGAAGGTTGAACAGTTTCTGGGGCAAAGCGATGTGCTTAGCGATCAGAAGCAATACCGCGAACTTGCTCAAGAACATGCATATCTTTCTGAAATCCAAGAGCAATGGCAGAAGTGTGAGACGCTCAAACGTCAACTTGAAGAAAATCTCCAATTGCAAAAATCGGAAAAAGATCCTGAGTTCCAAGAAGTGATCCGCGAAGAGATCGCTTCTTTGGAGCAGCAGATCGCATCGTATTCCCATAAGCTTGAAACCCTGTTGATCCCTCCTGATCCTCGAGACAACCGCAATGTTATTGTGGAATTGCGTGCAGGAACGGGGGGAGATGAGGCAGCTATTTTTGTCGGTGATTGCGTGCGCATGTATAAGCAATATTCAGACAAGAAAGGATGGAAGTATGAGCTTCTTTCCTGCGCAGAGTCTGAAATGGGTGGCTTTAAAGAGTATGTGATGGTGATCTCCGGCCCGAATGTTCACCGTTTGATGCAGTACGAAGCGGGAACGCATCGTGTTCAAAGGGTTCCAAAAACCGAAACGCAAGGGCGCGTTCATACCTCGGCTATCACAGTTGCTGTGTTGATGGAGCCTGATGAGGATGAGCAGATCGTTTTAGATGAAAAAGAACTTAAGATCGATACTTATCGAGCGTCTGGCGCTGGCGGTCAGCACGTTAATACGACCGACTCTGCCGTCCGTATTACTCACATCCCAACAGGAACTGTTGTCTATTGCCAAGAAGAGCGCTCTCAGCATAAGAATAAAGACAAGGCAATGCGCTTGCTAACGGCAAAAATTGCCGAAGAAAAACGCAGGAAAGCAGAGCAGGAAATGGCCTCCTTACGCTCCTCTCAAGTGGGGTCAGGAGATCGTTCTGAGAGGATTCGGACGTATAATTTTTCTCAAAACCGCGTTACTGATCATCGGATTGATTTAACTCTGTATAAGCTCAATCTGGTTATGGACGGGGATCTCGATCAAATTACAGAAGGGCTCGTAGCTTATTTTCACCAACAAAAACTAGCAGCCCTTAGCGATCAAGCCAAACAGCATAAAGGCGAAGATTGATGAAAACGGTTGGCGAGGTTTTAAAGAGCGCGATCCAGTTTTTAAAAGATAAAAAAGATGACAGGGCGCGCCATCATGCCGAGCACCTGATGTCATTTGTCTTAAAATTGCCTCGTCTAGACCTTTACATGCAATTTGACAGGCCCCTGCAGGAAGATGAGCTAAGTCTTTATCGCGCTCTTTTCAAGCGCAAAGCTCAAGGGGAGCCTTTAGAATACATCATAGGTGAAATCCCTTTTTATCAGTGCACTCTTAAGATCACTCCGGCAGTTTTGATTCCCCGTCCCGAAACAGAAATTCTTTTAGATAAGGTGTGCCAAGCTCTAAAGGGGAAAGAAGTTCAGAGCATGCAGGCATGGGATGTGTGCACCGGATCAGGATGTTTGGGGATTGGGCTAAAAAAAGCTTATCCAGACCTTGCTGTTACCCTTTCCGATCTTTCTTTGGATGCATTGCAAGTAGCTCGCAATAATTGCGAGCGCAACCGAGTTGCAGTGAAAATCCTTCAAGGAGATCTTTTAACTCCATTTAAGGGGTGCAAGGCAGATCTGGTTATGTGTAATCCTCCTTATATTTCTCAAAAAGAATTTAATGAGTTAGATTCCTCTGTTGTAAAATTTGAGCCTCATATGGCGCTCATTGGAGGGGAGAGTGGCCTTGTGTTTTATGAGAGATTAGCTGAAGAGCTCCCCTTGTACCTTAATCCGGGGGCTAAGGTTTATTTAGAGATTGGTTATGCGCAGGGGCAGGCTGTTCAAGTTCTTTTTTCCTCTAGCTGCTGGAAGGTAAAGTCTTTGGAGAAGGACTTAGCGGGACATGACCGCTTCTTTTTCCTTGAATTTGAATGAGTTTCTCTCTATCCTTTAAAGCAACTTTAAAGCACTCGCTCTATTGTTTGAAAATGTCGTGCGATTTAAAATTTTGGTATTATGTTTGGTTCCTTAACTGAGAAGTTCCAAAACCTTTTTTCAGGTCTTGCAGGGAAGAAAGCCCTGACAGATGACAATGTCGCAGATGCCGTGCGCGAAGTGCGTTTGGCGCTGCTCGATGCTGACGTGAATTATACTGTTGCAAGCAACTTTGTGAAACGGGTGAGGGAGAAAGCCCTTGGAGAAGCGGTTGTAAAATCGGTGACCCCCGGACAGCAGTTTATTAAAGTTGTGCATGAAGAGCTTATTGGATTGATGGGGGCTGAAGAAGCTCCATTGATTTTTTCTTCTTGCCCAAGTGTCATTCTACTCTGCGGGCTTCAAGGTTCTGGAAAAACGACTCACTGCGCAAAGCTCAGTCACTATCTTCAGAAAAAACATTCCGGCAAAAAAGTTTTACTCGCAGCTTGCGATTTACAAAGACCCGCTGCAATCGAGCAGCTCAAGCGCCTCGCAGATCAAATTAACGTCCCTGTATTTTCGATTGAAGGGGAGTCGAATCCAGTTCAAGTCGCTAAACAAGCGTTGCATCGAGCAAAGACAGAAGGATTTGATGTTCTGATTGTCGATACAGCTGGTCGTCTTCACATCGATGAAGACCTCATGCAGCAGCTTGAAGAGATTAAAGGCGTCCTCCAGCCAGATGAGATCTTGTTTGTTGCAAGTGCGGCAACGGGTCAAGATGCAGTCAAAACAGCTGCCGAATTTGATCAGCGCATCCAGATTACGGGAACGATTTTAACGATGCTTGATGGAAGCGCGCGCGCAGGAAGTGCAATTTCGATCCGCGAGGTCACCCGCAAACCCCTGAAGTTTGAAGGTATTGGTGAAAAAATCGGCGATTTACAAGTATTTAATCCCCAATCCATGGCTGATCGCATCTTAGGTATGGGAGATGTCATCAATCTCGTCCGTAAAGCTGAAGAGGTGATGGACAAAGCAGAGGGAGAAGCGCTCGAGAAGAAATTGCTCAAAGCTTCATTTACTTATGATGATTACCTCAAGCAGATGAACATGGTCAAGAAGATGGGCTCGTTTAAGAGTCTGCTTAAGATGCTTCCTGGCATGTCTGGATTGGGAGAATTGGATATTGATGAGAAAGAATTAACTAGAGTCGAGGCGATGATCTCGTCGATGACTCTACAAGAGCGTCAAGAGAGAGTGGAACTCTCGCCTGCGCGTCGTCGTCGAATTGCGCAAGGTAGCGGCACTTCGATCGACGATGTGAATCGCATGGCTAAAGGATTTAAGCGTCTCAAGCAGTTTTGCAAAGAGATGCCAGGGCTTAAAAGTCAAATGATGAAAAAGGGGGGCAAGCTCCCCATCCCAGAGCAATTTCCCTGGGGCAAATAGTTTAAATTTAAGGAGAACTTATGTCAGTGAGAATTCGTTTGCGTCAACAAGGGCGTGCTAATCGCCAAACTTACCGTTTAGTCGTTACCGATATTCGTAACCCGCGCGATGGTAAGTATTTGGAAATGGTTGGCTGGTACAATCCTTATGGAACTGAAAATAATTGCCAAGTGGACGCTGATCGGATCCGCCATTGGCTGACTCAGGGTGCTCAGTTGACTCCAAATGCAATCTCACTTTTGGTTAAAGTAGCTCCTGATGTGGTTAAAGAGCTGCGCGCTAAAGAACAAGCGAAGAAAATGAAAGAGGTTGTGAAGAAACGAGCTAAGAAAAAAGCTGCAGCTTAAATTAGTGCCCGTATGCTTTTTGATATCTTGTCCTTATTTCCTGAGTATTTTGACAGTCCGTTTGGAGTCAGCATTCTGAAACGAGCTCGGGAAAAAGGGTTAATTGATATCCGACTCACGAACATCCGTGATTTTGCAGAAGGCAAGCACCGAAAAGTCGATGATAAGCCCTATGGAGGTGGCCCGGGGATGGTGCTAATGCCGAAGCCGATGACCGAGGCGATTCGACATGTCAGGCGGGAGGGGGCGCACGTTGTCTTTCTCTCTCCTCAAGGAAAGTTGCTTAATGCAGCGATTTGTCAGAGGCTGGCGACATACCCCCACTTGATTTTGGTCTGCGGCCACTATGAAGGGCTCGATCAACGGGTGATTGATTGCGAGGTTGATGAGGAAATTAGTATTGGAGATTACGTCCTTACCAATGGATGTCTCCCTTCAATTGTCCTTGTGGATGCAATCTCCCGATTTATCCCTGGGGTTTTAGGGCATGAAGAGGCCGCCATCAGTGACTCCTTCCAGAACGGAATCTTTGAAGGGCCTTGCTATACACGGCCGGAAGAATTTGAGGGTAAGCTGGTGCCCGAAGTGTTAACGCGTGGAAACCATGCGGAAATTTTAAAATGGCGACAAAACAAAGCCGTTGAGAAGACGTTGCTTGTGCGCCCCGATTTACAAATAAGAGAGGAACATTCATGATTCAAAATCAACAGATTCAACAAATCGAAGCTGAGCACCTTAAAAAGAACATCCCTGCCTTCCGTGTAGGGGATACGATTAATGTTCATATGAGAATTATTGAAGGGGATAAAGAGCGGATTCAGATGTTTTCAGGAACAGTGATTGCACGCAAAGGTGGCGGACTTTCTGAAACCATGTCTCTCTATCGCTTCTCTTATGGAGCTGGTATTGAGCGCGTTTTCATGGTCCACAGCCCTAAAATTTCCAAAATTGAAGTGACCAAGCGCGGTAAAGTGCGTAAATCTAAACTTTATTACATCAGAGGCGCTTCAGGTCGTGCATCTAAAATTAAAGAGCAAATTGGGCCTCTTAAATCTAAGGGACCAGCTCCTGTAGTTAATACAGCTCCTCAAGCTGATGCAGAACCTGCAACCTAAACGGCTTTAACGGAGTTTCTGATGGCTTCCTCCTCCCAACAAGAAATGGAACGCCTACAGAAACTCTGTTTAATTGAAGATGATCTCCGTTTGCAAGGGTATACATTCATTGCCGGCGTAGACGAAGCTGGTAGAGGCCCCCTTGCAGGTCCTGTTGTTGCAGCAGCTTGCATTCTTCCTCAAGGCCTTTATCTAGAGGGGATTGATGATAGTAAGCGACTCCTTCCCTCTAAACGCGCTGCTCTTTTTGAAAAAATCAAATCTCTTGCAGAAATCGACTATGGAATTGGGATTATTGATGCATTGATCATCGATCAGGTCAACATCTTGCAAGCCACATTTCAAGCCATGCTCATTGCGGTCCATCAATTAGCCAAAGCGCCCGATTTTCTTCTCATTGATGGAAATCGCATGCCCCGTACCCAAATTCCAGGTAAGCCCCTTGTTAAGGGGGATTCCAGGTGCCAGGCGATTGCAGCTGCATCCATTATCGCTAAAGAAACAAGAGACCTTTTGATGCACCAGTATCATGAACAGTGGCCTGTATATAATTTCTTTGGAAATAAGGGTTATGGAACTAAAGAGCATTTAAGCGCAATCCGCGAGCATGGGCCCTGCCCGATCCATCGCATGACCTTTGAGCCGCTCCAAGTGTTAACTGACTCATCTTAGCAACACGAAGGCGGAAAATAAGTTTTTTTTCAGGCACATCCAAGTTTTTCTTCTTGAATAAAGATTATTTTGAGTACGATGCACTCGTTTAAATCGTAACGAAGTCTTTCGAGATGATAAGGAGTTGCCAATGATACGTTGTTTAATGGGTCTGATATTAGGTTTTTTCTGTTTTCAGAATGCGATTGCAAGCGATATTGCTCTCAGTAGTATGTACTTAGGATCAAGAGAAAATGATCCTGAAAGTTTAGTTCAGAACGTAAGCACTATCTATGGCGATTATACGGAAATAGAGGTCGATCTTATCGTCCCTTCCCCTGACTCTCTTATTCTCTCCCGGTTTTATAGTAGCCGTGACACCATTCAAACGGCAACTTTTGGCGGTTGGCGATTCAACCCTCACTGTTTTTTATCTATTCGAAAAGACCCTAAGAAAAAACCCTATACAACTGCAGAAGGTAAATTCGAGCGAACTTATGTTTACGTTGGCAATCCAGATGGCACCATTCTTACATATGTTGGCTGGCAAAATACGACGAGTTCATCGAAACGCTCTCTATTCAAAATTGATCCAGAAGGGGAGTCAATCGGTCTTTGTAATACAGCAAAAGGTAATATCAGTTCCTGGACAAATCTAAAAAACAATGAGCTCTATTTCAACTCACAAACTGATAGCTTTGAGCTCCTTCTTTGTTCAGAAGGAAAGCGATTTTATGCTAAACACCCGTCTTTAGACATTTATTTCATTACCCAAGAGATCCTTCCTAGCGGTAATAAGATTTTCTATGAGTTCGACGACAAGGGACAGCTATCCCTGATCAAAGAAACCAATGCTTCTGAGAAGAAAGTTTTGGCTTGGATTAAAATCCAATATGAAAGTGGGATCCATGTTGAAACGAGTGATGGGAAAACCGTCGATTACCACTTTCAACAAGATTCTTCTGGAGCTCATTTATTAACCGCGGTTGAGAGATCTCATAAGCCTCCTGTGCAGTATCAATATCAAGTCGTAGATAATCACGCTCTTCTCGTCAGAAAGATCTTGCCAGAAGGGCGCTTTGTACAAGTGGATTATTACACAGACAAAGCTAATCAAAATAAAGTCAGATCGGTCACCATTCCAACAGGCCAAAATGGAATGACAGGCGTTCACTTTTCCTATAAAGATGACTGTACAGAGGTCGATGGCCCTGGAAATAGCAAAGCAGTTTATCAATTTAATGAAGATGATCAGTTGGTCGCTCTCGAGCAATATTTAGATGGGACTCTCTATCGAGTGCATAAAAAAGCATGGGGAACGAAAAGTGATGCTGGCAATTTAATTTCTACTGCCATTGAGGACAGTAGTGGCAATGTTTTCTACCATAAGTCGTTTAAATACGACGACAGAGATACGGGAAATGTCGTTGAAGAGCGCGAATATGGAAATCTGACGGGAGCCGATTCTGCTCCATTAAGCATCAATGAAGATGGAAGATCCAGCCAAAAGGCTCATGTCAAAATTTATTCCTATTTTTCGGGGAAAACGACGAATGGGTTTATCCAAAAAGATGAGAAGGGAACAGGTCTGAAATGTTGGTACAAAAAGGGAACTAATCTTCTTATAAAAAAATTCATTCAGGTTAAGGAATCTCCAGAGCAGGAAGATGAGGATAATGAAATCAGGAAGCGCCATTTTTATGACTATAATGAAGATGCAGCGCTTGTCCGTGTCATTGTAGATGATGGGAATGATAGAGAATCAAAGCAGACCTATACAGTCCGTGAAAGGCACATTACTCTGATTTCCCCTAAACTAGAACTTCCCAATGTCGGTGCTCCAGAGTTCATTGAAGAAAAGTATCTGGATTTTAGTGAGGGGAAAGAAGTTCTTTTAAAAAGAACGGTCAATCAGTTTGATGGTCAAGGTCTTATTGATTCTCAAGCAATTTTTGATGCCAATGGAACTCATCGTTACACCCTTACAAAAGGTTTTATCCAGGGCCTGCTTAGCTTTGAAACAGATTCAATTGGGAATGAAACGCATTATTCTTATGATGCCAATCAAAATCTCACTCATGTCAGCCATTCGGATACAGGCGTTTCAATTGAGTATGGTTATGATTTAAGGAATCGCCTGATTTACACCTTAGAAAAAGATAGGATGGGGAATCAATTTAAGACTCAAGTTGTCTATGATCCAGAAGGATATAAGGCTTTAGAGATTGATCGATTTGGCAATGAAACAGTTTACGTGAATGATAGCCTCGGCCGTCCAGTGCGAATTACCTATCCTGAAACGAGTAATGGTCCTCGGTCTTCAATGAGACCTACCTATGTTTATACCTACGATCTTTTTGATAATTTGCTCACTGTCACTGACCCAAAGGGAAAACTTGCCGCAACATCTTTTAACTCTCGAGGAAAGCCAACGGCAATTCAGCATTTTGATGGAAGTCAGGAACTGTTCAAATACGACCACGAGGGCAGTCTGCATCGCTATCTAGGAAGAGACGGTCTTGTCCAGGTGTTTGAGTATGACTATATTGGCAGATTAAGCCACATTGAGTATTACAAGCGAGGAAGCAAGGGCTCGGAAGAAGGGTTCAAAAGAAAATATTTCAATTACAGCGCCTTCCACCTGACCTCAAAACAAGATGAACGAGGGAATAAGACAACCTATACCTATGATGGAGCAGGACGCCTAGCAACGCTTAGAAAAGGGGATCAAAAGGTCACGTTTAGTTACGATGCATTGGGTCGAACTCACGGGGTAAAAAAATGGAAATCTTCTAATGCATTTACTCTCGAAGTCAAGGAATATGACCTTTTAAACCGATTGATAGAGCAACAAGTCCAAGACTCTCAAGGTGGTCATACGTTATCCAGAAATAAATATATCTACAATGAGACAGGGCAGCTTGCTCAAATTATCGGTTATCCTCAAAACCAAGAAACTACGCTTACTCAGTATGAATATGATGGTCTGGGCCGGACTAGTAAGATCATCGGTTCCTCCAACCAGACAACTGTGATCTGTTACGATGATACCTATGTCAACGAATGGGGACAAAAAACGCGTAAACGCACCACGATTGACCCTCTTGGAAACCAAACCGAAGAGATTTTCGATAACACAGGCCATTTAATCAAAGTCTCAAAGAAAGATAAAATAGGTCATCTTCTTGCTGAAACTGAGTCTTCTTATGACAGCGCAGGCAATAAAGTGCTCGAAAAAGCTTCCTGCATTTCTTTAGAAGGACTCCTAAGCACCTATGAAACAGAATGGTCTTTTAACGAAGGCAATCAACTCCAGTCCGTTACTTTAGGAAATGGAACATCCCAAGAGCGTGTGACTAGTTTTGAATACAATTCCTATGGAGATTTAACGACCAGGTATCACCCTGGTTCTAAAGATCCGATCACTTACCAATATAATAACTATGGAGACCTAAGGGCGATTTCTTACAGAGATGGGAAGAAAGAAATTTCGCATCAGCTTTCTTACGACGTGGCTAAAAATCTCACAGAGATGCGACTTTCTTCTGCTCAAGTCTTAACCTATTTTTACGATACAAATGACCTGCTTCTTTCTGAAATGATTAGAGATGAATTTGGATCCTATCAGGTTAAGCGTACATATGATGGAACAGGCAATATTCAAACACTCCAGCTTCCAGATGGATCGTTTGTGCAGTACAGTTACGAAGGTCCTTTTATCAACAGTGTTGCTCGGGTCACTAAAGAGGGAAAAGAACTTTATAATTATCGTGTCGCCTCCAGGGATCACATGGGAAACATCTTGGAAGAAATCTTACCAGGTTACGGTGGGAGCAGAAAACAAGCCTGGGATTCTTCCGGTAGAAGAGTAGAAATTAACACAGATTTCTTTCAGGACAAGGTTTTGGAAGGAGGTTATGATCTGTTGAGTAATATTAAGAAAAGGGAAACAACCCTCGATGATGAGAAATCAACCGCTGAATACGAGTATAACGCTCTCTTGCAGCTTATCTTTGAAAAAGGGGAGGTAGAACATCGATATTCTTATGATTCGCTCGGGAACCGGCTCGAAAGAGATGGCGCTGTTTATAAAGTAGATGGCTTAAATCAGCTCGTAGAAGCCGAGGGAGCCTTTTATACCTTTGATGCAAATGGAAATCTTGCAACCAAAACAAGGGAAGAAAAGACTTGGATTTATCAGTGGAATCCTTTGAACCAATTGATCTCTATTAAAGACCCAGACCAAAATGTCGTTTCATTTACCTATGACTTAAGTGGAAGGCGTCTTACTAAAAAGATTGAGATAAAGGGTAAGAAAGCCAGAATATTCCGCTTCTTTTACTTAGGGCATACAGAGATCGGTTCTCTGGATGAGAAGGGGGCTATTATCGAATTCAAGGTTCCCAGCAACCCTAATTATCCGGAGATTTCTCCTTGCGTGGCAATTGAGATTAGAAAAGAGACTTATGTTCCACTTTATGACCTACAGGGAAACATTACATGCCTTCTTGATCATAAAAGACGCAAAATCATGGAATCTTATCGCTACTCTTCCTTTGGGGAGGAAGAAATTACCAATGAAAGAGGAAGGGTCGTTTCCGATTCTGCCGTTGGTAACCCGTGGAGGTACTGTGGAAAGCGAGTCGATAAAGAAGTTGGGCTCATTTATTTTGGCCAGCGCTATTACGACTCTGAAATCGGACGATGGATTAGTCCTGATCCTGCGGGGGACATAGATGGCCCAAACCTTTATACCTTTTCTCGCAACAACCCCATGACCTATGTCGATTATTTTGGTCTGGCATCGGAGGTGAATGAAAATCAAAGCAATGAATTTAGCGGCTATTTCTATGGAGAATATGAGCCCCACTGTCACTGCGAGGCGCATCGTGACTGTAAAAGAGGGGGGGATATTGCAAGTTCAATGGGAGGAGCAGGCCTAGGCGAAATAGGCCACAATGTGGTGGATTTCATTCTCAATAACCCTCGCTTTCACGGTTCTTTACAAGCTTTAGGAGGCCTTGCAGAGGCGAGCTTTGGTGGAGGAGTTACTCTTGCCACTTGTGGTGCTGCAGCTCCTTTCGGGTGGCCCGTAATGGCGCATGGCCTAGACCAGTTGATAACAGGGGCCAGCACAGCTTTTACTGGTAGTCCACGAGACACCCTTACTTCTCAGCTGTTACAGAAGACAGGAATGTCTCATCAAACAGCCAATTTTGTTGATAGCGGATTGAGTGTGGGGGGAACCATGGGAGCTGCGGCTGTTATTCGTGCTAGCCAGATAGCCGCATTTCCTAGATTTTACTTACCTGAAAATTATGCCATAGGTCTCAATCAGCCAAACGAACCAATTCTATTCGGTCAGAAATCTGTAAGCGCATTTTTTTCAAAAAAAGGGACTTTTGAATCAAAATCGATTTCTGAAGTAGTACAGGGACTCAAAAATGGGACGATTTCTCCGGAATCATTGCCAATAGAAATAATTGTACGCAACGGTCAAAGAATTACATTAAACAATCGATCTTTATTGGCATTAAGAAGAGCTGGAATAGAACCAAAATTGGTCATTAATAGAACAGGAATAAAAGACTATGAGTTTTTGCTAGATGAGCATCTTAGAGGTAATCTGCCGAGCGACATTGTTAAGATAAGAGGTGGGCCACCAGGTACTTCTTTAATCTGGCCATTAGAATAAACAATATGGGAAATATATGAAAATTGAAAAAGTAGATACTCCGGCTGCAGGAACATGGGCACGGGATTGTGAGCTATTATGCTTATCTGATGGCAAAGGCTTTAAAATAAGGTACCACAGAGATGAAGATGATACTTACTGGAGTCTGCAATGCAAGGGGGTTGTAGCATATAAAGTAATGGGGGAAGAATTTTCAACAACAGGATATTTGATTAATTTGCCTGTAGAGGGAGCTTTTTTTGAAATATTAAATTCTCCGTGGATATGTGAATTTGGACAAGAGCGATCTAGAATTTTAGATAAATGCAAGCATTATATCCTTCGATTTTATGACGAGACGATAGAGATTATCGCTCAAGATTTTCTATTTGAGCAATTGAAAGAAAAGCCGATTATTAACGGCTAGAATATGGAAATTTTTGAGCAAAAAAACGAGGCTTCTCTTCAAATTAAAGAAAACATATGAATGCTAATATTTATATAAAAGTGAGATTCAAGACGAGCGAGGAAGGAGGCCGTAAAACGTCAGTAGCGGGGTTCCTAAGGGGCAGCGCCCCTAGGCTGGTGATGAGATTTTAAAATTTTCCCTCGCAGCAAGAAAAATTTTTATGATGTCTGAATTTTTCCGAGGGGGAAATTCAGACTCCTAATTGCTGAGTCAATGGGAAAGCGCTTGACATTCAATTAGTTAATTGGGTATCCTCGCCCAAACTACTCTGGATTACACATGATTAAAAGTATGACGGCGTACGGCCGTGCAAGCAGCGCCACTCCTTATGGAAGGTTCATTGTTGAGATCCATTCTGTGAATCGGAAAATGCTCGATATGAATGTCTACCTTCCTAGAGATCTACTTCGATTTGATGTCGATATGCGCAAATGGCTTTCATCTGAAATTGAAAGGGGACAAATCACCGTTCGTGTGGTTGTTCAACAGGATGATTTCAGTGGCAAGCTTCTTCAAACGCAATCAGCTCAACTTAAAAACTTAAAACACAGTTGGGATCAGATGGCGTCTGAATTGGGCGTCGATCCAAAAGGTGTCGATTTGCGGTTTCTTGTCGACCAGTTGCAGGCAGTCTCTTCATTTGTGACAGCTGAAGAAGAAGCTCCTTTGCGCGCCTGTCTTAAGTCGACACTTGAAAGTGCGCTTGCTGATTTGATGGTTATGAAGGTGCAAGAGGGCAATGCACTCAAGGCTGATATTCTGAAACGACTCGATACGATTGCAGATGCAGTAAAATGCGCGGAGGCTCGAAAAGAAGCTCCCTTGCAGCGCTATCGCCAGAAGATTGTGGAGCGGTTGCAAGAGGTGAGCGCTTTAAGCCCTGAGTTAGAAGAAAAGGTTGCTCGTGAAGTGGCTCTTCTTGCTGAAAAAATGGATGTTACTGAAGAGGTGGTTCGGCTATACTCCCATTTAGAGCAGTTCCATTCTCATTTGGAAACGCGGGAGAGATCAGTTGGGCGAACATTGGATTTTCTTGTCCAAGAAATGAACCGAGAGGTCAATACGCTATCTGCTAAATCGTCAGACACTGAAGTCTCAACCCTCGTAGTCAAGATGAAAAGCGAACTAGAAAAGATCCGAGAACAAGTGCACAATGTCGAATAATATGGGTCAAAAGCTATTAGGAAACTTGCCCGAGGGACTTGTCTTTGTGATCAGTGCTCCTGCGGGAACCGGAAAGACGACATTAGTGCGGATGCTCATTTCTGAATTTGATTGCATTGCTGAGAGCGTTTCATGCACGACTCGCCCGATCAGACCTGGAGAAGTTCCCGGTGTCGATTACCATTTTTTGAGTCGTCAAGAATTCGAAGACAAAATACACGCTGATGATTTTTTGGAGTATGCGCAGGTTTTCGATTACCTTTATGGTACTTCTCGCTCTTATGTACAAGAGCAACAACAAGCGGGAAAACATGTCTTTTTAGTGATCGATACACAAGGGGCAATGCTGCTTAAAGAAAAAAACTATCCGGCGGTCTTCGTCTTTTTAAGCCCTCCATCTTTGGATGCTCTTGAAGAGCGCTTGAGTAAACGACAAACCGAGAGCAGCTCTGTCATTAAGCAGCGCCTTTCATGGGCTGAAAAAGAGTTAGAGATGTTATCACAGTATGATTATCACATCATCAATGATGAGCTCGAAGATGCGTATGAGATCTTACGAAGCATTGTTATTGCTGAAGAACATAAAATCCGTTAATGGAGGTATGATATGAAAGATAAATTTGGAACACGTGTTCCGCAGCTGACAAATGAGCAGCTCCGCTTGCTTTTTGGAAATAATTTTAAGCTTGCGAACCTTGCAATGGCACTTGGGCGCTATTACATTCGATCCGGTCATGAGCTTAATATAGAAAGGCTTCTTGATGAAGTGCGTCGCAATCCTCAAGAAGATTACCTCAAAGATCTCCAAGCTTTGGATCGCGCAGACGAGGAATCGAATTAATTCATGAAGCAAAAAGTTCTGATCACCTCCGCTCTCCCTTATGCAAATGGCCCACTGCATTTCGGGCATCTCGCAGGCGCTTACTTGCCAGGGGATTGTTATGCCCGTTTTCAGCGTCTTATGGGAAGAGATGTGCTCTTCATTTGCGGATCTGACGAATATGGGGTAGCAATTACCTTAAGCGCAGAGAGTGCAGGACGCACGCCAAAAGAGCATGTGGATCTGTTTCATGAGATCAATCAGAATTTTTTTAAGCAGCTTGAGTTTTCATTTGATCATTTTTCCCGCACAACCTGGCCAGGCCATGTGGGTACAACGCAGCAGTATTTTCTCGATCTTCTTAAAAACGGGCATATTGAAGAGCGGGTAACTGACCAGCTCTATTCTGAAAAAGATAGCCGTTTCCTGGCAGACCGCTATGTTGTAGGCACGTGTCCAAAATGTGGCTTTGTGGAGGCAAGGGGAGATGAGTGTCCTAAATGTGGATCTAGTTATGAAGCTACTGACCTTCTTGTGCCGCGATCTAAGGTGACAGGAGCTCCGCTTGTGCGCAAAGCGACTAAAAATTGGTTCATGCGCTTTGATCATTTTAAAGATCGGCTCTCTCAGTGGATGGCAGAGAAAAACTGGAAGCCTAATGTCGTTAATTTTGCTAAGGGATACATCGATGATTTAAAGCCTCGCGCGATCACGCGCGACTCTAATTGGGGAATTCCGATCCCACTGCCCGATACTGAAGGCAAAGTTCTCTATGTGTGGTTTGATGCGCCGATCGGCTATATCTCCGCAACGCGCGAGTGGGCAGCACTCAAAGGGAAGCCCGAGGCATGGAAAGATTATTGGTGCGATCCTACGACAAAGCTTGTTCAATTTATCGGCAAAGACAATATCCCATTTCATGCAATTTTCTTTCCTGCAATGACCATGGGTCAAGAGATGCCCTATAAACTTGTCGACGAGCTACCCGCTAATGAATTCTATAATCTCGAGGGCAGACAGTTTAGTAAATCAGATGGATGGACGATCGATTTAGAATCGTTCTTCCAAAATTTCACAGCAGATCAGATCCGGTATGCAATTGCCGCAAATGCTCCTGAGAACCAAGATTCTGAATTTTCTTGGAAAGAGTTCCAACTCCGCTGCAATAGTGAGCTGCTTGGGAAATATGGGAATCTTGTCAACCGCACGTTAGTTTTTCTCCAAGCGCAGTGTGAAGGAAAGATCCCCTCCTCATCCCACCTTCATCAAATCGACCAGGAATTCCTGACAAAAGTTACCCATCTCGTATCAGAAGCAAAAGAAGCCTATTCTAGCTTTCACTTGCGTAAAGCCTGCCAGCTGATCATGGAGCTTGCCCAAGCGGGCAATGTCTATTTCGACGCGAAGAAGCCGTGGATTGCAGTTAAAAGTGGGCTGACTCATCACGACATGCAAAATACGATTGCATGTTGCCTGGAAGGGATTAAAGCGCTAGCACTCATCTCCTTCCCCGTCATCCCCGCAACCGCAGAAAAAGTGTGGAAAATGCTTGGATTCAAGGCTCCCCTCGCAGCACAAAATTGGGAACAGGTGCTCCTAACTCCACTTGTTGAAGGAACCCATCTCCCTAAACCAGATGTGCTCTTTACGAGGGTTGAGGATGAAGTGATTCAAAAAGAAATTGAGAAGCTTAAGAAGCTCAAACCCGCAATAAACAGCGAAGAGCCAAAGCCTGCAGCACCCATTAAAGAGCAAATCAGCATCGATGAGTTTAAGAAGATTGATTTACGCACTGCTAAAATCATTCACGCCGAAAGAATTCCGAAATCTAAGAAAATGCTTAAACTCACAGTTGACCTTGGGTTTGAAAAGCGTACGATTGCATCTGGAATTGGAGAGAAGTTAGACGACCCTACTGAGCTTGTCGGTCGTACAGTCATGATTGTCGCAAACCTTAAACCCGCAGTCCTTATGGGAATTGAGAGTCAGGGGATGATCCTTGCGGCAGAAGCTCCTTTTGGTCTTGAGCTCCCCCAGCTTTCTCAAGCCCTTCCAGGTGTTCCGGTTGCTTAAAAATGTCCGTCTCCATAAGGAAGGATGTCACTTGGATATACTGTGTCCACTTCAAAGTTAGAGAAATTTCAAACTCAGCGCTTCAATT
>CAYWSY010000023.1:0-24084 GCA_964461105.1 uncultured bacterium | reverse complement strand
GCGGCCTGTATCTTCGATGACATAGGGAATTGTATACATATCAGCCCTCAGATGAATTCGGAATGTTGCACAAGACTCCATTTGGAGCCTTGTGCAGCTTTAGTGCGTATATTGCCGATCAGCCCGTTTATAATCAAGCGGGAGAGGCGTTTGTGATCAGATAGTCCTCTGCTTTTTCAAGGAGAAGGCGAGAGAAGGCTTCTGCGTGTTCCACTTCTGGATTTTTGTTGTGGTGATAGAGTTTTTGCGGATCGAGGAGGAACTCGAGCGGGGATGTTGCAGGAGGAGGCAGGTCTTGAGCCGAAATGCGGATTTGAGCATCTGCGATGATTTTACGGCAGAGGTAATACATGCGAACTGCTTTTTCAGATTGCTCTTGAATGGTCGTCAGCGTTTTTTTGCGCTCGTCATCACTGAGTGTTCCCCAGTAGGTTTGAAAATCTTTATCTGCAATGAGTTGTTTGATTCGGAATTGAGTCTCTTTTTCGATTAAAGTGACTGGCAAATCAAATGCGTAGTGAGTGAGCATGAATTCAGAGGCTTGCTTGCGCTCAGCTTCTTTGACATGAGCATCAGCTTGCTTATTTAACAGAGCCGTGATGTTTGTATGGAGCTCTTCAACTGAATTGACGCCGACTTGTTTAACAAACTCATCGGTGAGTTCTGGAAGAGTTGCTTGATCGATCGATTTAATCGTCAGGCGCACTTTTTTCTCTTTAAGGAGCTCTTGGTCTTCTGCGGATGCATCTTCATCAGGAACGCTAATCCCTTCAACAACGTCGCCAGTTTTTCTGCCAATCACGAGATCGCGCATCCATTTTGCCATCGACTTCTCAGTGATTTCAAAACGGGTATGGCTGAATAGGGGTGTTGGAGTGGTGTCTTCGATGACATCGACATCAAGAAGGACGAAATCGCCTGGAGCTGCAGGTGTATCGTTGACTGTTTTCCACTGAGCAAAAAAGAGCTGGATCTGACGGATTGTCTCATTAATTTTATCTTCGTTCACTTCTGGGCGTTTGACAGGTGTGAGCTTGAATTGCTTAGGGTCGATTGTAGGGAGCTTAGGTTCGGTTTCGAAACTTAATGTCAGAAGCGCTCCACTTTCAGAAAAGCTCTTCATTTTATAGGTGATCTTTGAGTCTTGTTGCAGCATAGGGATTTTTGCAAGTTGCGAGCAGCTGCGGAATGCATGTTCGCTGATTGCCTGCTCCCATTCTTTGTTGACTTCAGCAGGATATTTTTTAAGGATCATTTCAACAGGGGCTTTTCCTTTGCGAAATCCTGGAAGGGTCACTTCTTTTGCAATGCGTTTAGCTGCGGTGGTGCGCGCTTGCTTGACAAGGGGCTGGAGCGCTTCAACGTCGTACATCACGACGCATGCGGGCTTATAATGGATTGAAAAGCGGACTTCATTATTGCTGAGAATTTGAGCTTCAGTTGACTCAGTTTCCATTAAGCACTCCTTGACAATAGTATCTGTTTAAAGAAAGCGGGTGATGAGGTTCGAACTCACGACCCTCACGTTGGCAACGTGATGCTCTACCACTGAGCTACACCCGCATAGATTACATAGGTAGCGGGTGATGAGGTTCGAACTCACGGCCCTCACGTTGGCAACGTGATGCTCTACCACTGAGCTACACCCGCGTTTCTCTAGTGATTAAACTAGAGATGAGGCTCGATTATAGCGGTTTACATTTTTTAAGAGCAAGGAGTTATTTCGGTGTCCTCATAAGGTGAAAAAAATAAGAAAAATAAATCGTTTCTCTTTTCAAAAAATTTCAGCCGCGGTACATTGCGCACGCTTGGGAGTTGGGTTGGTTGGAATAGACCTCTTCCGGTTCAAAGGCACCCTAAATTAGAATAAAGAAAAAATAACAGGATAATAGGATGGTAGGATAGAAAAAGCATGGGTAATTTTCCTTATCCTGCCATCCTATTATCCTGTTATTTTTTCTTTATTCAACTTTGCAGGTATTCTGGATGCCTTTGAACCAGAAGCACTATATACCCCTTGGCACAGCTTGTAATTGCGTTGTAGCGGTGACAGGATGTAAAAAAATATTTTATTTTTTTGTTGCGTAGCTTTTGCTAAAAATTGTATGGTGTGCTCCATTAGGATAGATTCTTTTCGGTTCAAAAAAAATTTAAAAAAGTAGTCATACCTCATGCTAAACTTTCGAAAACTCAAGCAGGATTTTTCCTCAACTATCGTTAAAGAGGGAAAGGAGTTATATGATCGGCAAAAAGTGGTTTCTGCTCGGTTGCTCCATTTAGACCCAAAGATGATGCGAATCAGCGCAAAAGTAATGGGTCAATTTGAAAACTGCTACGAAAGTGAGATTGAGATTGATCGGATTGAGTGTGAAGCGATCGATTCTGACTGCGATTGTCCTTATAACTACGATTGTCAGCATTTAGCTGCGGTCTTATTTTATTTAGAGGAGCATCTCGATAAGATCTTAGTGAATTTCTCCAAAGAAAATGATTTGGAGGAGATGACTGAGAAATCTGGATTGGATAAGCTTGAGCAGGAGAAGTTGATTGAGAAGATTCGAGAAGCTCAAAGTAAGGAAGTACAACGACAAGAAGAGCAATTTCAAAAACAGATGCTTCAGGAGTATGTGAATGCCTCTCAAGTATTAGCCTCTTCTTTGTTTTTTCGGCCTGTTGAGAAAAGAGAATTTGATCGCGCTGAGTTTGCGTTGATTTTCTCTTCTCTTGCGAACTTAGATATGGAAGGGAAAGGGATGGTTGAAGTGCAGCTGGCATTGCGCCTTCCTTTTAGGTCAAAGCCGTTACATATTGGTCAGGTGAAGCAATTTTTAGAGGCTTTGCGCTATGAAGAGCCTGTGTTTATTGGAGGTAAACGACATTGTTTTTCCCTCTCTTCTTTTGATGCAGCGCAACAAGAGATTGTGCGGATGGTGCGGGATCATGCCTTGTGCATTGAAAATGGCGCTTCTGAGCGGTCTTTAAGAATTGCGCAGCTCGATGTTGAAGTAGTGGGGATGATTTTGGCGCGCGCTTTTGAGATGGCGAGTCTTTCCCATCACGCAGGTGGGTTTTCTCCACAGGAAGATGAGCTGCCTATTCTTCAAGGATTGTATGAGGGGTCTTTAGAAACGCCTTTAAGATATTCGCCGATTCCAGCTGCGGTGCGGTTTTCTTTAGAATATATCCCTCCTCCGACATCAAAAATTTTGATTAATCCGACGGTGATGCTCGGAGAACAGACGGTGACGTTGGAAGATGTCCGATTTTTTGAGTGTGCGAAACCTGGAATGCTCTGTTCCAATACATATTATCGGTTTTCAGAGACCATTACGCGGTTGCACTTGCGCAATTTAGCTCAAATTCGGGAGATGACGATTCCAGAGCCGTTATTTGGAACGTTTGTTGAAAATGCGCTGCCTCAAATTTCTAGGTTTGCTGAAATTGCCAATCCGCAGGTGATTGAAAACTTTGTTACGCTTCCTTTTGTGGGGAATGTCGAGGCGGTGTGTGAAATTTCTTACTTGGATGGAGAGCTCGATGCGACATTGCACTTTATCTACGATGGTCAATTGATTCCAGCTGCAGTGACAGAGCTGTCTTGTATTGATGTGGCTAAATTTGTCACTCCTGATGGAGTTTTAGCGCGCAATCTTGTGGAAGAGCGCCAAATTATTGAAGATCTCTTCCAGGATTTTTATTTCAATTCTGAGACTGGATTCTATGTCGCCAAGTCAGACAAAAAAATTGTTGAGTTTATGACGGATGTCATTCCGCGCAATCAACATCGTGTGAAATTTAATTGCCCGCAGAATCTGCTGGATCAATTCATTTACGATCAAACGGAATTTACTCTCTTTTTGAGCCATACTTCACGGATCGATCAGTATGAGATTGAGCTGAAGATCGATGGCGCTCTTAAAGGGGTTAGGGTCGATCAGTTATGGGAGTGCATGGGGGCGAGAAAGACATTTATTGAGCTGGAATCTCAGCGATCTAAAGGCAAAAAAGGGAGTGATAGTCTCAAATTGCCTAAGATCTTGGTTCTTGATTTGGATCGGATTCAGGGAGTGGTTCAATTGTTCGATGAAATGGGGATTGAGGTATTAGAAAATTCAAAGATTGAGCGGCCCTTATGGAGTTTGGCAAATATCGACGCCTCTCAATTTGAAGGGCTCCCTGTAACATTTGAAATGAGCGAGAAGCTGATTGAAATCCGTAAGCAGATGTTGGGTGAAAAGGTTTTGAGCTTTTCTGAGCTGCCGGCAGAGGTAAAAGCCACACTCCGCTGCTATCAAACAGAAGGGGTTCACTGGCTAGAGCGTTTGCGGACGATGTTCTTAAATGGAATTCTTGCAGATGACATGGGACTTGGAAAAACCCTCCAAGCAATTGTTGCTCTTAGTCAACTGCTCAAAGTGCGCAAGGGACATGCGCTGATTGTGTGCCCCACCTCTTTGCTGTATAACTGGAAAGAGGAGTTTGCGAAATTTAATCCGAAGTTAAAAGTGATGGTGGTTGATGGGGTGCCTACAAATCGGAAGAAGCTCATCGAACAGATTGAAAAATATGATGTCTTAATCACGTCCTATACATTGCTTCAAAAAGATATCGAGTCCTATCGGGCAAATCAATTTGCTTACGTCTTCCTAGATGAGGCACAGCATATTAAGAATCGGGGAACGCGCAATGCGAAATCGGTGAAATTAGTCAATGCAGATCACCGGGTGATCCTGTCTGGAACACCGATTGAAAATTCGTTAGATGAGCTCTGGAGTTTATTCGACTTTTTAATGCCTGGTTTCTTAGGGACCTATGATCGATTTGTCGAGAAATATGTGCGCACCTCTGGTAAAGAATTAACTAAAAATTTGGAATATTTGCGCAAGAAGGTCTCTCCATTCATCATGCGCCGGATGAAGGCAGATGTTCTCAAAGATCTTCCGCCAGTTTCTGAAATTGTCTATCACTGTCAATTGTCTGAAGTTCAAATGGAGCTTTACAGATCTTATGCTCAATCAGCGCGCGATGAGCTTGTGAAACTCGTCGAGCGAGATGGGTTTGATCGGGTTCAGATCCATGTGCTTGCAACACTGACGCGATTGAAGCAAATCTGTTGCCACCCTGCGATTTTTGCAAAGGAAAAAGCGGAGCTTGGAGATTCTTCAAAATATGATTTATTGCTAGAGCTGCTCCAAACGCTTATTGAAGGGGGACACAAGACGGTGATCTTCTCTCAATACACGCGGATGCTTCAAATCATGCGTCATGATTTTGAAGAGAGGGGAATTCGCTTTGTATATCTCGATGGCTCAAGCAAAAATCGCTTGGATGTCGTAAAACAGTTTAATGAAGATGCGACGATTTCAGTCTTTTTAGTTTCCTTAAAAGCTGGGGGAACGGGATTGAATTTAGTCGGAGCGGATACGGTTATCCATTATGATATGTGGTGGAACCCTGCCGTTGAGAGTCAAGCGACGGACCGTGTCCACCGTATTGGCCAGAAGAATTCTGTTTCTGCTTATAAATTAATTACATTAGGAACAATTGAAGAAAAGATCGCAGAAATGCAGAATAAGAAAAAAGGATTGGTCAAGAAAATCGTAAGTTGCGATGATGAAGCAATTGCAAAGCTCACGTGGGAAGACGTGCTGGAACTATTGAAAACATAAGAGGTTGGGCCTTTTTTCGACCTCATACAAGCCAATGGATTTATGTCGGACTATCATCAATCTCCTCTCAAGAAACTCCTCGGGTCTGCGGGCCGGAGGTTTATCGATAAAGCAGGTCAACTTTCTGGACTGTTTTCTAATGACATTGGAATTGACTTAGGAACGGCTAACACGCTTGTCTATGTGCGCGGCAAAGGGATTGTTCTCGCTGAACCTTCTGTAGTTGCTGTAGATTCGATGACAAACGATGTTCTTGCTGTAGGTCATAAAGCAAAAGCGATGTTGGGGAAAACTCCTCGGAAGATTCATGCGGTTCGCCCTATGAAAGATGGGGTTATTGCCGATTTTGAAATTGTCGAAGGGATGCTCAAGGCATTGATCAAACGGGTGACTCCAGCCCGCAGTTTATTTCGTCCTAAAATTTTGATTGCCGTTCCTTCTGGAATCACCGGCGTTGAGAAGCGCGCGGTTGAAGATTCTGCTTTGCGCGCAGGAGCTCAGGAAGTGCTTCTTATCGAAGAGCCGATGGCAGCTGCTATTGGAGTGGACTTGCCCGTTCATGAGCCTGTTGCCAATATGATTATCGACATTGGTGGCGGGACGACTGAGATTGCAATTATTTCATTAGGAGGCGTGGTTGAATCCCGTTCGCTAAGAATTGCGGGTGATGAATTTGATGAGTGCATCGTCAATTATATGCGCCGCACCTATAATTTAATGATCGGTCCGCGTACAGCGGAAGAGATCAAAATGACAATTGGTTCAGCTTATCCCCTCGGCGATAATGAACTCGAGATGGAAGTGCGCGGGCGGGATCAGGTTGCAGGGTTGCCGATTACCAAGCGGATCAATTCAGTTGAGATTCGGGAATGTCTTGCAGAGCCGTTGCAACAGATTACGGAAGGGGTCAAACTTCTGTTAGAAAAATGCCCTCCTGAGCTTGCTGCTGATCTTGTTGAGCGGGGAATGGTTCTTGCGGGTGGCGGAGCTTTGATTAAAGGTCTTGATAAAGCGTTGATTAAAGAGACTGGATTGCCTGTGATTGTCGCTCCAAATCCTTTACTTGCTGTCTGCATGGGCACAGGAAAAGCGCTTGAGTATCTCGACAAATTCAAAAAACGGCGAGCAGCTGCTATATGATCGATTTATCTTCGATACGCAACTGGACAGCAAATCAAGAGCTGGCTGCGTGGATCGAGGAAGTTGTGGATCTCTGCCATCCTGATCAATTGCACTTATGCACTGGCTCTGAAGAAGAATATCAGACTCTCTGTCAGCAACTTGTCCAAGGGGGAGTTGCAATCCCTTTAGATCCCCAGAAACGTCCCAATAGTTTTCTATTCAGATCAGCTCCAAGCGATGTGGCTAGAGTAGAGGAATCGACGTTCATTTGTTCGCAGCATCAAGAGGATGCGGGACCCACAAATCATTGGCGCGATCCAAAAGAGATGCATGCGCATCTCAAGACATTATTCTCAGGGTGCATGCAGGGAAGAACCATGTATGTGATTCCCTATAGTTTAGGCCCGTTAAATTCTCCTTTATCTCGGATTGGCATTGAGATTACCGATTCTTCTTATGTGGTTTGTAGCATGCGGATCATGACCCGGATCGGTTTAGGAGTGCTTAAGATGCTTGGCAATGGCCCATTTGTCCCAGGACTCCATTCTGTTGGCGCTCCATTGAAACCGGGAGAAAAAGATTCGCTTTGGCCTTGTAATCCAACTCAAAAATATATCGTGCATTTTCCTGAAGAGCGGAAGATCATTTCTTATGGAAGTGGTTATGGGGGAAATGCATTGCTTGGGAAGAAGAGTTTTGCTTTAAGAATAGCTTCTTGCATCGCGCGCGATGAGGGGTGGCTCGCTGAGCATATGCTCATCATGGGTGTTACAGATCCTGATGGAAACAAAAAATATTTTGCCGCAGCATTTCCCAGCGCGTGTGGAAAGACAAATCTTGCGATGCTACTTCCATCCCTTCCTGGGTGGAAGGTGGAATGTGTAGGTGATGATATCGCGTGGATGCGTTTTGGTGAGGATGGGCGTCTGTATGCGATGAATCCGGAAGCGGGTTTCTTTGGTGTTGCTCCAGGAACTTCTTTTAAATCGAATCCAAATGCGATGAGATCGATGGAGAAAAATACCCTGTTTACTAATGTTGCATTAACGCCGGAAGGAGATGTGTGGTGGGAAGGGATGACGCTGAGCCCTCCCGAAGGAATGATCGACTGGCAAGGCAAATTATGGAGCGCTTCATCCCAAACTCCAGTAGCTCATCCTAACGCTCGGTTTACAGCTCCGGCATCCCAATGTCCAGTTATTGATCCAGCGTGGCAAGATCCGCAGGGAGTTCCAATTTCTGGGATTATTTTTGGAGGCCGCAGGGCAACAACGGTTCCTCTTGTTGTTGAAGCGTTCAACTGGCAGCACGGAACATTTTTAGGAGCATCTGTTTCTTCAGAAATGACAGCAGCTGCGAAGGGAGAGGTAGGGAAGCTTCGGCATGATCCGTTTGCGATGCTCCCTTTTTGCGGCTACAATATGGGAGATTATTTTGACCATTGGTTGAAAGTTGGGAGGAGTTTGGCAGATGCAACGAAACTACCGCGGATCTTTCATGTGAATTGGTTTCGAAAGGAGGATGGTCAATTTCTCTGGCCAGGATTTGGAGAGAATATTCGCGTGATTAAGTGGATGTGCGAGCGGATTGATGGTAAGGTGGATGCGGAGCGCTCTTCCATTGGAAATCTGCCGAAGGCAAACGACATTGATCTTTCAGGGCTGACCATTTCTCCGCAGCAGGTAGCAGCTTTACTTGCAGTGGACACTCAGGCGTGGCTTCAAGAGATCGAAGGGCTATCTGAGTATTTTTCCCAATTTAAAGAGCATTTGCCCCCTGGAATCTCGCAAGAGCTTGAATTGATCAGGGAGCGTTTTTTAGACCTCTTGCATCATTAACGAGAAAAGACTTCTTGTTGTTTGAAGAAGAAGGCGATCTCATTTTTTGCATTTTCTGCGCTGTCAGAACCGTGAATAGCATTTTTATCGATTGACTTGGCAAAATCTGCGCGAATGGTACCTGGGGCAGCTTCTTTTGGATTGGTAGCTCCCATTAACGCGCGGTTTTTGGCAATCGCATCATCTCCTTCTAAGACCATCACAAGAACAGGTCCTTCGATCATAAAAGAGACAAGTTCTTGGAAGAAAGGACGGTGAGCGTGCACAGCATAAAATGCCTTGGCAAGTTCTGGTGTCATGTGGAGCATTTTTGCTGCGACTACTTTGAGGCCCCCTTTCTCAAAACGGGAAATGATGGCACCGATGTTGTTTGCAGCAACTGCATCAGGTTTTAAAATAGATAGTGTTTGTTCCTTTGACATAGAGCTCCTTTTTGCTAAGGCATTTTATTCTATCCATGTGATAGATTAAATTCACGTGTATTTTCTTCTGTAGAAAGAGCAAAGATTTAACAGGTTGATCAAAAATGACTTACGGAAATTATCCTGATCTTTCAAATGTAAAAAAAATCTTAGTGATCAAGATGCGCCATCACGGAGATGTGCTTTTGACCGCTCCAGTTTTTTCAAATTTAAAACGCGCAGCTCCTCATGCTCAAATTGATGCGTTTCTTTATGCGGACACCGTTCCGATGCTCGAAGGGCATCCCGATATTTCCGAGTTTATTTTATATGACCGCTCCTGGAAAAAGCTTTCTTTGTTCAAAAAGATAAGAAAAGAGCTTGCTCTCTTGTACAAAATCCGTTCGAATAACTACGACATGGTGATTAATCTTACCGAAGGGGATAGAGGCGCTCTTGCGGCACGGATTTCAAAAGCCAAGATCCGTGTTGGCTGTAATCAAGCAAAAGGATGGCACAAGCGCAATACCTATACTCACGTGGCTAAAAACTGTCCTCATCCCAGACATACTGTCGAAAGGAATCTCGATCTCCTTCGCAACATCGGAATTTTTCCAACACCGGAACAAAGGGACCTTTTTTTGCACGTCCCTCCTTCATCTACTGAGCGGATGATTCAGCTTCTTGAAGCAAGTGATCTTTCTGTTGGGAAATTTATTGTGATCCATCCAGTTTCCCGATGGAGATTTAAATGTCTCTCTACGAGGCAAATGGCGCACCTCATGACGACTCTTTATGGAAGAGGGGAGCAGATTGTTCTGACAGCAGGTCCTGATCCGATGGAAATTGCGATGATTCAAGAGATCATGGCTCAAGCGCCCCTCGTTCCCGCTTTGAATCTTGCGGGCAAATTATCGCTCAAAGAACTCGGTGCATTGATCGCCTTGAGTCAGACACTGATTTGTGTGGATTCGGTTCCTTTGCATATCGCGTCTGCAGTGAAGACTCCTGTTGTCGCGCTCTTTGGTCCTTCTTCTGATCAGAATTGGGGTCCTTGGATGCATCCTCGGGCGCGCGTGGTGGCTCAAGGGTTTTCCTGTCGCCCCTGTTATCAGGATGGGTGCGGTGGTGGAAAAATGAGCGACTGCTTGTTTTCGATGCCAGAAAAGCTCATTCTCGATGCATTTGATGAGGTGCAGCGTTCAAAAGCTGTGACAAGGCTAGCGACACATTCTGTTCTTTCACGCTCGCTATAGGGCTCTTTGATAGGGTGATCCCAGACTACTCCTGGCCATGCGGGATCTGATTCTTTGCGTGCAATCACGTGCACATGGAGTTGGGGCGTTTTATTTCCAATGGCTGCAACGTTGAGCTGAGTGGGAGAGAATAGTTCGCAGAGGATTTCTTGGGCCTGAGCTATTTCGAGCATGAGCTGCATGTAATCTTCTGTGGTTAAGTCGATCATCCGGCTGATGTTGGGTCTGCGAGGAACAAGAAATAGCCATGGATAGTGGCGGTTATCCTCTAAGAAAATGCTGCATAAAGGCAGGTCGGTTACAACGACTTTGCAAGCGAGATTAGGATGAAGCGCAAAGGTCATGGGGAAAGTATTCCAAAGTAAAATTAGGTTGATCAGATGCGGGGAGGAGATCCAAAGCCTCCTTTATTTCCAGATGTCCATAGCGGTGAGCAAAGATCCCTGTCTGGGTGATCAGCACAGAGGCGATGCCGGCATTGCGCGCTCCGCGGATATCTGTCTCTGGCGTATCGCCCACCATAATGATTTCCTTAAGAGAATCAACGCCATATTCACTCAATGAGTGCAGTGCAGCATTAAAAGCAATGGGAGAGGGTTTGCCAATCATCAGGATCGTTCCGCCATATTCCTCGTAGAGGGCAGCGATGCTTCCTTGGCGTACAACGGGTGTTGGTGGCGTCCCTTCATGAGCAAATGTGTCGGGATTAACGCAGACAAGGGGCAATCTACTTAGGGAGGCTTGAAACACCTCTTCTCTGAATACTTCCGGATCAGTTTGATCTTCGCCGTTGCGATGGGGGATTCCAGGAATGATGAAGTCAGCTTGGGCAAGATGCGCTGTTGGTGTAAAAGCGGTTCCTTCGAAGATATGATTGGGTGATGAAAATTGAGGATGGGGAGAGCCTAAAATCCAATAGTTATTATGAGTCACAGCAAAAGGGAGCTGTCTATTAACAAATAGCGCAAGGGCAATGTCGCCAGAGGTCAGCACAAAATGGTAATGAATGTTTTGAATCAGCCCATGTTTGGCAAATTTAGCCTGCTCTTTTTCTCCACTTTGCGATGAGTTAGAGAGGATTCCAACAATTTTTCCCCCTTGAACAAGCGCTCGCATGGTTTCATGAGAGCCAGGGATGACGCCTATACCTCCTCCCCAAAAGACGCCATAGGCATCTAAGAGAACTCCGCGAAAAGGTTCGAATAGAGAGAGAGTGTGCATTTAGAGCCTAAAATCCTCGCCGAAATAAACGGTGCGCGCTTCTTTACTTTGGAGAAGCTCATTCACGGTACCTGACATCAGCACTTTCCCATCGCGGATGAGGTAACTTCGATCGACAATTGAAAAGATCTCGCGGGCATTATGATCGGTAATCAGAACACTAATCCCTTTGGCTTTTAGGTGGTGGATCATGGTTTTTACATCGTTCACTGCAAGGGGATCGATATTCGCAAAAGGTTCATCCAGAAGCAGCAGTGAGGGTTGGGTAATGAGCGCCCTTGTAATTTCAAGTCTGCGCCTCTCTCCCCCTGAAAGACTGCTGGCTCGTTTTTTTGCGAGCTTTTCAAGATGGAGCTCTTGGAGGAGTTCGCTGAGTCTGCGTTTCCTCTCTTCTTTGCTTAACTCAAGCGTTTCGAGGATGCAGAGGATGTTCTCTTCAACGGTGAGGTGGCGGAAGATGGAGGGCTCCTGTGCGAGGTATCCCATTCCCATTTTTGCGCGCTCGTCAATAGGGAGATGAGTGACATCTTGCCCTTTGAAAGTGACCTTGCCTGCATCAGGCTTAATGAGCCCTATGGTCATATAAAACGCAGTGGTTTTTCCAGCTCCATTGGGACCGAGTAGTCCAATGACCTCTCCCTTCCCAACAGTTAACGTAAGTCCATTGACAACAGAAGCTCCTCCATAAGTTTTAACAAGGCTTTCTGCTTTCAAGAGGGGGGATGCTGTAAGAATCGGCTTGCGCGCGGCGGGTGCAGGTTTTTTTTCTGGCGTCGGAAGAGGTTTGAGTTCAGTTAAGCTGACTTTTGGAGGGTTATTCATTGGATGCCTTGGCTTGAGGGAAGAGTTGTTGAAGAAGAGCATGTTCTTCAGCGCTCAAGGCAAATTGAACGTTGCCAACCCCTTTAACAGTTTGTTGCCGGGTTTCGGGATCTTGAGTGATATGGACTTCGCGCGCGCTGATCTGCATCCCTTGTGATTCATCGCAAAAGAGAACTTTTTTTCCTGGATTTGCAGAGAGAATTAAGGTGCGTGTGGCAAGAGAGTAGGTCATTCGATCTGCAAGTCCGCAGCGGGTAGGAGCGTCAGGCAGATGAGAGAACAGGCGGATATTTCCTTTGAGTGTGAGTGAGACAGGCTCAAGAATTTCATCATGGAGCGCATACTCAAGGGCTGCTGTATCTGCAAAAAAGGCGATCTCCTCTTCTTCATAGTAGAGTTGCTGAGAAGAGAGGACTTTTCCATCATGTTCTGGACTATCAAGCGTCGCAAGCAGTTTGTCACGATCGAGATGGATGCTCCCCTGGCTTAAAATTCTGTGGTGTTTTTTAAGTTCGGGATTGAAATAGGTCAACGTGGTAGGTCCTGTCGAGTGAATCGATTGGAGGATCTCTTTGCCTTGGACTGTCTTATGAGAAAGTTCAATGAGCTCCTCTGCAGTAACCACTCCGAGCATGGCGTCTTCAATAGATACCCCGCCGCGCAGTGTTAACACATGTTTGCCATGATCCCAGAGGAGATGGTCGCAGTGAAATTTCATTTGTCCTGGTTGAGACTGAGAAAGAAAGGAGGAGGAGAGTGTTCCTCGAGGATGAAGCATGGAGAGTTTGGCTTGAAGAAGATCGATGTCGATCGAATCGGCATCAATGATGTCGTCTTGATGCGTCAGCCGACATAACGAGTTTGCGTCTTTTGGAAGAGCTGAGACAATTCCCTGAAATTCTTTTGCGACTGTTTTATTGTCGGAAGGGAGTTGTCTTCGATAGAGGGCATGATCGGCAGTTAAGAGAAAGTCATCTGCATAAGTGATTTCAACATCATTTTTAGCAAGGATGGTTTCAATTTCATAGTCCGCTTTTTTGCTATCGTGTTCTTGCTTTGAAAAAGTAAGTTCTAATGCCTTACTGAGCATCTGCATCGAAGAAGATTCGTTGGAGCGCTTGCGCTTAAGCGTGTCAGAATAGAGCACTTTTTCACTCTCTTTGGGAGTGAGAAATCCTTTGAGCATAGTGAAGTCAAGGTCTGCATGTTCACAGTGCAGTTGAGCGCTATTTTTCAAAGCGAGTATCACGTCTTTTCTCAGTTGGATCACGGAAAAAGGAAAATCTTTAGCAGATTCCACTTGCTTTTGTAAGCTAGCTTCCTCAGCAGTCATTTGTCCAAGCCCATGGTCTAAGATCACGTGGCCAGTGAGAATAAGCGCTGTGCCATCATAGGAAGCGTTTGTCGAAGAAACAGAACCTGTCTCCGGCGTGGAGAGAGAGGCTGTAAGAGGCGCTGTCAGCAGCCAAAGGCAGGGAATTAAATATACCGAACATGATTCGAAAATGGGTTTTTGGCAAAGCCGGCATCTCCATTTTTGCAACCAGCTCCATCGACCATGTGCTTGCACATGGTCTGCTTCGCTGGTTGCAAATCTGGAGCGCCGGCTTTGCCAAAAACCCATTTTTGAATCATGATCTGTATCGTTCATTTGTTCTCCTGGGTTTGATTGCTAAGAAGTGCTTTAAAATGCTGAGCATGGAACTGGGGAGTTTTTCCGGAAACTGAAAAAGATACATCTTGGGCAACTCCCCGCATAAAGGGAATTTCACGGATCAATCCATCTGGGAGATCATTTCCAGAAAGGCGGAAGAGGGAAAGTCCGACGGATTGGGCTAAAAATTGTTGCGTCGCATAGCGGTAGATCCCATCTTCTGCTTCAAAAAAGCGCATCTGCTGCATCGGTTTGTTTCCAGGCTGAGTCGTGTAGAGTTTATCTTGCATCCAGCATTTGATCTTATCTAGTTTTTCAATGAGATCAAGCTTGCGCCCATTAGGTTTTAGCGTCAATGAAGAGGATTCACTCTCAATCCGATAATGAAGGCGCGTGTTATCTTCTTGAGAGAAATAGATCTCTTTTACGACCCCTTTGCGATTTTGATGGGTGGTAGAGGCGAGGCTCTTTTTAGAGGCCGCTTCCTCTTGCTCTTTAATGAGTTTGCACGCTGCGTAGTCTCTGTCATGCGCGCGTCCGAAGCTTAAACCCCAGAGGATGGCGATGCAGAAGAAGAGAGTTAAACTAAAGCTTGTGATTCTTGAGAACATCTATTTACGACCTGGTAAATGTGCATCACTTCCCTTAAGAGCTGAGGCAGCTGGGCAAACGGAAACACAGAGTCTTTGTCGCTTTTGGCATGTGTGGGGTCGGGGTGGGATTCAATAAATAAACAGTTGCATCCCGCTGCGATGGCGGCTTTTGCAAGCGTGGGAATAAATTCTCTTTGACCTCCGGATGAAGTTCCCTGGCCCCCGGGAAGTTGAACGGAGTGGGAAGCGTCAAAGCAAACAGGAAATCCAAGTTTTTGCATGATGGGAATGGCGCGCATATCACTGACGAGGTTATTGTACCCAAAGGTGGTTCCGCGGTCAGTTAAGATGATCTGATCATTCCCCGTTGAGAGGATCTTTTCGACGGCATTGCCCATGTCCCAAGGAGCCATGAACTGCCCTTTTTTTATATTGATCACAGCGCCCGACCTACCGGCTGCTAGGAGCAAATCGGTTTGGCGGCACAAAAAAGCGGGGATTTGGATGATGTCGCACACTTCTGCCGCAGCTTCGATGTCTTCAATGGAATGGACATCGGAAATCACAGGAACGTTAAATTCCTTTTTAACGCGTCTTAGGATCGCGAGCCCTTTTTCAAGTCCAGGTCCGCGAAAGGAGGCATGAGCAGAGCGATTTGCTTTGTCATAGCTCGATTTGTAGATGAAGTTAACTTCTGGTAATGCAGAGAAGATCTCCAAGAGCTTTTCGGCGCATATCAGAGCGTGCTCTTCGCTTTCAATCACACAAGGGCCTGACATTACCGCAAGCGGCTGTCCTTCACCAATAAAAAAATCTTTTACCTTTACGTGTTTCATAACTCCAATAATGAGCTGATCTGGTTGTTTAATTCAATGAGAAAAAATGATTTTTTAGCTTCTGCTGAATTATTAGTAGTCTGAGGCAATTAACCCGGGTAAAAAGAGCCCCACGTCGATGCCAAAGGTGTCTGCAATTTTTTCTGCTTTTGCAATGTTCATCATTTTGCGGCGCTGCTCAATTGGGCTTTTGTAAATTGTTGTTTTAAGCGGCCTTCCGAGTTGTTCAATGCGACTGACCATTGCTTGGCTCATTGCCTCTTCTGGATGTTTTTTCAAAAATTTAGCAACAAATTCCCGTTGGAGCAACTGTTTGTAATCTTTGCGAAGACCTTTGAAAAGCTCAGATCGATAGGTGAATTCGAGTTTGACAAGGGATCTATGGAAGATACGCAACTCCCGTTGAAGATTGGTCAGTTCGTGGATGTGTTTAGCTTTAAAGGCGTTGATTGTTTCTTTAACTCGACGTTTCGTATTTTTTTTGAGCGCTGAATTAAGTTGGTCGATAGAGGTGCAAAATAATTTTTCAAGTAGACGGAGCTCTTGGCCTTTGGCTGATTGTAATAAAGCATAGCGTAGCCGGTAGTCGACTTTAGATAAGCTGGCGCACTTTGATTTGATCATTTTTTTTTGAGCAAGAAAAATGCGCTTGGCAATTTGACTTTCAATCGATGCAGATTCCTGGATGAGGGTGAAGCGTTTTTTATAAACGATTTCCCGTAATTGTTGGATCCCATCAGATTCCCCTAAATTGACGCCCATGATTTGATCGAACAGTTCAGGACTTGTTTTGAGTTCTTCTCTGACATCCCTTAATCTCGAAAGATAGATAGTGAAGACCTTTCTTCTTAAATCCGTTTTTTCTAGTTTATTGATCCCTTTGATGAGTTCCTGTTCTGTCAGTTTAAGAAAGCGCCTTGTAGCGCGTGTGGGATTGATCGTTCCTTTGGCAAGGGAGTTGATCAGTGTTAATGCATGCGTTCTGAGTCCCTGTTCCTTGCTTTTCTTATCCAAAAGGGAATCAGCATTATTCACTTCGATCGGCAGTTCAATTGTGGCGTTATGCTGATTGTAGACATGAGAGTGCTTTAAAAAGACAAAGCGTTCATCGGCACGCGCTGTTCCATCTGGATTTTTTGGACAGGCATAGAGGCAGGGGAGGGTGCTTGAGTGGGCGGCACGAGAATAATGGGTCAAGCCCTTTGAGAGTTGAATGTCTCCCCCTTTGCCAATTTGATCTTCGGCGCCTTCTGCCTCGTAAATGAAAGGAGTGCGATAACAGAGAATGGCTTGTTGGAAGAAGAGCTCAATCCGGCGGTCGAGGTGAGATTCAATCTGATCCTGCATGCTGTGAATGAGTTTTTTTCGTTCGGAATAAAATTCAATTTCCTCTTGCGTTGGTTTTCTTTTTTTTGATTTTAGATCTGTCAGACTTTGATCTACAATCGAGTTTGCATGGTAGATTTGAAGATGAGATGTTTCTTTATCAGGGTCTTCAAATGGCAGCGTTCTTCGTGTGTGCGTTGGAAGAAAACTTTGATCTATAGAAAGTTTGCCTAAAGGAGTCGTCATGGGATGGATCCTGTAAAAAAGAGAGTGAGAATAACGGAAAGTAGGCTTTTTTGCGAGTACTTGAAAGTTGAAAATATTTGCTTGTTTAAGAGAGAGTTGAGTTATACCCAAACAACTTTGAAAGTTGGGTTTCGGCTGCGCAAAAGCCCAACTTTCAAAGTTGTTTGGGTATATAGTGCTTCTGGTTCAAAGGCATCCAGAATACCTGCAAAGTTGAATAAAGAAAAAATAACAGGATAATAGGATGGCAGGATAAGGAAAATTACCCATGCTTTTTCTATCCTACCATCCTATTATCCTGTTATTTTTTTTGATTCTAATTTAGGGTGCCTTTGAACCGGAAGGGGTATAGTGTAAGCGAGGAGATCATGGATTCATGTGGAGTGATTGTCGGGGCAAATGAGCGGTATGCATGGCTCCTTCCTTGGTGGTGGCGGCATTATGCGCGTCACAATGCGTATCCCGTTACATTCATTGATTTTGGCTTATCAGAAGAGGTTCTCGCATGGTGTAAAGAGCGGGGCAAGGTCATCCATTTAGACGCATCCGTCGTATCTGTCTGTTCAAAAGATGCAGTGGATCCAATGCTAGCTCGAGAATGGGAAGCGCAACATGGCACCCATATCTGGGATGCGCGGAAGTGTTTTTTTTATAAACCAGTTGCATTTCGGCAGTCTCCTTATCCAATTAGCTTGTGGCTAGATCTGGATTGCGAGGTATGCGGCTCACTTCAGCCTTTGTTCGATGTGATGAATAGTGATACTGAAATGGCCTTAAGTGCTTTTCCAGATCGTCCGGGGACTTATAGCAGTGGTGCTGTTGTCTTTCGCCCGGAGTCCCAACTTGTGAAAGATTGGGTGGAGCTTTGTCAGTCTCATGGAGCTCAGGTGCTCGAGGAAGATTCAATTCTTTCATGGTTAGTGGGCATGCACAAATATGCGGTACAGGTGCTTCCTCCCTCGTATCACTCGATCGGATTACCTTCTCTTCCTGCATCGGGACTCGTGTTGCACTGGAATGGTAATTTGGGAAAACTTTTTATTGAGATCCTCGGAGGTTATCAGGATTACAAAGAAGCTTTGTTGCGAGGTTCTCATGGATAAATACGGAGTCGTTGTTGGGGCGAATCAACGCAGCGCATGGTTGCTTCCTTGGTGGTGGAGACATTATGTGAGGAATAATTCATTCCCTGTGACTTTTGTTGATTTTGGGTTATCTCCTGAAGTTTTAGCTTGGTGTCGCGAGCGGGGAGAGGTCGTTAGCTTCGATCCTGCTGCAATTTCTGTGGCTTCGAGAGAGGAGGTGGACCAGAAGTTTGTTTTGGAGTGGGAAGAGAAGTGGGGGCGAGAGATTTGGCTTTCACGCAAGGCTTGGTTTTGTAAACCGTTTGCATGCCTCAAAGCGCCCTATGAAATCAGCATGTGGTTGGATCTGGATTGTGAAGTTTGCGGGTCTTTGCAGATTGTCTTTGATGAGTTTGATGCTCAATCTGAAATGGCAGTAAGTTCTTTTCCAAAATGGAAAAGCTATAGCAGTGGAATGGTTGTTTTTCGTCGGGATTCACAGCTTTTAATGGATTGGGCAACCAAGTGCCCTGTTTTAAGCGCCAGTGAATTTAGCGATGATAATGTGCTTTCGGTATTGATCAATACCAAGCGATATGCAGTTCAGGAATTAACGCATGTTTCCCATTGTATTGGAATGAACCACATTGATCTCTCTCGGCTCGTGCTGTATTGGGATGGGAAAATAGGCAAATTGTTTATTGAGACGCATGGGGGCTATCAGGATTATCGAGCGTTTTTGCTAGGAAAACCAAATGATTAAACGGGGTGTTATTGTCGGAGCGGATGTCCAATGTGAGTGGTTGCTTCCTTGGTGGTGGAGGCATTATTCATGCCATAATGACATGCCTGTGACTTTTTTCGATTTTGGGTTGTCGGAGAAAGCGGCTTCTTGGTGTCTTGAGCGGGGAGAGTTAATTTCTTTAGATCAGGATAGCATCCTCGTCGCACATCAAGAGGAGGTTGATATCCAACAGCGCGCTCAATGGGAGCATCTCTATGGCCAGGCAGTGTGGAGTGTGCGCAAGGCGTGGTTTTGCAAGCCATGGGCTTGTTTGAAGTCTCCATTTGAAGAGACTCTGTGGTTAGATCTGGATTGTGAAGTGTGCGGATCTGTGGAACCGATTTTTGAAATGCTCGATCCTCAGGCAGAAATGGGGTTGTGTAGATCTCCGAGTGGTTTTAGTAGCGGTGTTCTTGTCTTTCGAAGGCAATCGCAACTCATGCGACAGTGGGCAGAGAGTTGTGCGTCACAAAGTGCATTAGAAATTGGGGATGACAATGTTCTCTCTTCTCTTCTCAATCATCTCAGTGAGCGTCGATCAGCTTTTCAGATCTTACCTGAGCGGTTTAATTGGATGGGAGCTCCAGGGTCAAATCTCTTACTCGATCTCAATAAGCCTGAAATGGCAGAGGCATTGATTATCCATTGGATCTCGCTTGGGAAGCTGTTTATCGAGACACATGGTGGGTATCAAGACTATCGTGAGTCATATGTCTTAAAGTAGTTTTTAAAGCTCTATATGGCGGCTTACTTCATAGTTTTTTTTCTTAGTGAATATGGATAGATTGATTTAGAATATACTGTGTCCACTTCAAAGTTAGAGAAATTTCAAACTCAGCGCTTCAATTTTTTGCTTGTTGAAGCAGGCCCTGTGCAAGCACAGGGTCGATGGAAACAAGCGAAAAAGTGAAGATGCTGAGGCAGAAATTTCTCTAACTTTGAAGTGGACGCAGTATATACCCCTTCCGGTTCAAAGACACCCTAAAGGACTGATTCAAAGCCGGAGCTTTGAATCAGTCCCTTAGGGTGCCTTTGAACCAGAAGCACTATATACCGATCCTTCGAGTTATTTCGGTATGGGACAATGAGAAACTCAAGAATGTGGAGTTGTTCATCTATGGTTGAAGAAATGCAGGCCACAAGCGAAACGATCGCTTCTGGGGTATTGCCAGAAGATTATGGTTTTGCTTTAGAGACTATCGTCAGTAAGATAAGAGACGCTCAAGTTAGAGCGATGAAGGCAGTAAATTTTGAGTTGGTCTTAGTATATAGAGATATTGGGCAAATCATATATGAGAAGCAGAACCAATCCAAATGGGGGGCTTCTATCGTTGAGCGTTTGGGTGTGGATTTAAGAACCCAATTTCCTGGAATCAGGGGGTTCTCTTCTCGTAACCTTTGGAGAATGAAAGACTTCTATGTGTCTTATTGTGGGAATGAAAAACTGACAGCACTGCTGGCAGAAATTAGCTGGACACATCATATTTCTATTCTGGAAAAATGCAAAAACCCTTTAGAAAGAGAGTTTTATGTTCGAATGTCCAAAAGAAATGGGTGGAGTTATCGCACTCTTTTAGACTATATCGACAATAAGACTTTTGAGAGCATGATGATTAGCCAAGAGAATTTTGAAGCAAACCTTCCTGCGAAAATGAATCCAGATGCAAAATTAGCAGTGAAGGATGAATACAGCTTTGATTTTCTTGAACTGGGAGAAGAATATAGTGAAAGAACGTTAGAACGTGCAATTGGTAAACATATTGAACGCTTTTTGCTTGAGGTTGGGAATGCATATACATTTGTGGGATCTCAATATTGTTTAGAGGTGGGAGGACAGGAATTTTTCATCGATATTCTTCTTTATCATCGAAAGCTAAGATCTTTAGTTGCGATCGAATTGAAAAAAGGGCCATTTATTCCGGAATATGTCGGTAAGATGCAGTTTTACTTATCTGTTCTCAATGATACTGTGCGTTTTGCAGATGAAAATCCATCCATTGGTATTATTTTATGCAGGGAAAAAAATCGCTTAATTGTTGAGTATGCGCTTAAAGATAGTAATAAGCCTATCAATGTGGCTTCTTATAAAATTGTTAAAGATTTGCCTCGAGAATTAAAAAGTCAACTTCCTACTCCAGAGCAAATAGAGAAATTGCTTGCGTATATTGATTGATCGTAAATCCCAGGAGGCTTACCGCAAAGAAAGCGCGCAGCGTTGAGTGCCCCTAGCGCAAAGGCATCGCGCGAGTGCGCTTGATGCTTAATTTCAATCGTTTCGTGATTGCATTCAAAGACAATCCGGTGTTCACCGACAACTTCCCCTTCGCGGATGGAATGAATCGCAACTCCCTCGTGTACTTTACACTGTTGAGCAAATTGGATTGCAGTTCCACTGGGACTGTCCTTTTTATGGACATGATGCGTTTCGAAAATGGAGATGCGGCATGAGGGTTCAAGTTCTTGTGCTATTTTAGCGACAGTAGCCAGGCATAAACTGACGCCCAATGCAAAGTTCGGTGAAAAGAAAATCGGAATCACAGTGGCGGCGCGCGCAATTTCTTCTCTCTGCTCTTGAGTGTGTCCAGTGGTTCCAAGTACGAGCGGTTTTTGAAGGGAAATCGCTGTAGCAAGATGCTCAGAGGTGACCGAAGCGTGGCTAAAGTCGATAATGACCTGGCACTGCTCTAGATCAGTGAGAAGAAATGACGGATCCTGAGAGATGAGAGCGGTTAACCGCTGTCCCATTTTTCCAGAGGCGCCTAAAATCGCAAGTGTCAGCGGATGTTGTGTCATGCCTTTGAGTGTAACAGATCTACCCTTTTTGGTACTGTAGCTTGCGCGCGTTAATCTGTCCTAAAAGCGTGTTTAATTCCTTGATCTCTTCGAGGAGGTTGATAATGGAAGACTTTTCTTTTTCAAAAAGAGCCGTAGGCTGATTGGAATTTTTTTCAAACGCGATCACTTCTTTGAGTAAGTCGGGTCCGTTCATCTCTTCTTCTTCTTGATTCCCTTCATCTTCCTCCTCATCCTCTTCCCAATAGATGTTGGGAAATAATCGATAAGAAAACAGGCGCTTGCTAACAAGGTGGTATCTATCAGGGGTTTCAAAATGGGCAAAAGGGATATTGCGCTTCTGCCAATCAAAGAGCTCATCCCATTTAGGGGTATGAAGTGTTGTTGTCCATAAGAGTTCTGGATGGTGCGCAACAAGAGGAGATTCTTTGGTGTAAATGGGATCGAGGAGCGTTTGATCGTGTGCCCAACGAACGTGGTCTTCAATCTTGAGATTATCTATCGTAACAGGTTTCATGCACGCTGATTATGCGCATGGTGGCGTTTCGTGGCAATAAGAATGGAGTCTTAAAATATTTTAAAAAACAAAGTTTATGTAATTGTTAAATCTTCTTAAAGGTTTTGTAAAGGTTAATCTAAGGCCAGAAATCATTAACGGAAATTGATTGTGTTCTTTTTTGAAAAAGGCTGTTGCGAAATCGGGGGATGTGCATATAATGTCCATGGCGTGCCAAAGAAAAGTGAAGAAACAAATGAAAAAACAGATCCCCTCCATCCTTAAAAGTGTCCTCGCCGGTGTATTGCTCTTTTCTCTCCCTACGATTCAAGTAAGATCAGATGAGGATGAGCTCGAAGAAGGCGTGTTGCCGTTTCTTTCGAATCAGCCAGGCTATAGCGTTAATTTCAATGATATCCCAGTGATTGAATTTATTCGCTTTGTGTGCAAGATTTCTGGATCTAATTTCATTTATGATGCAAAAGATTTGGCTTTTAATATTTCCCTGTCAACAGGTCGCTCAGTTCGCCCTGAAAAGGTGGTTCATGCGCTGATTCAACTTCTTCGCTCCCATGGGTTATTTGTCGATCAGCAGGGGGAATATTATGTGATTCACCGGTTAGGCGAAGAGGGAGTTGATACAGGAAAGGATTCAGATGCGAGGCGCTCTTCTTATTTAACTGCGGCGTTAGATCCGCTGTTAGCTTCGGGGAAAGAAGGATATGAATTCTTATCCTATAAATTGCAGTATCATGAAGGGGGAGAGATTGAAGAGGCTCTCAAAAAAATCGGCTCAGATTTAAAAAATCAGCCAGACGCGCCGCTCAAATTAATTAATGCAATTAATTCTCTGCAGCTGGTTAAGGCGACCAACTCTCTGTTGTGCTCCGCTGATCCTGAAACGCTAACCGCTTTGCGCAAGCTCATTTTAAGTGTCGATATTCCGCTCCGTCAGGTATTCATTGAAGTTCTTGTGATTGAAACGGAAGCAAAAAAAGGGATGGAATTTGGCTTGCAGTGGGCTGCAGGTGGGCAATTTGACCGTAAGATTGGTTTTGGAATGGGAAGTTTCCAGCCGCACGGAAATGGATTTGCGCAAGCGATGCAAGGGCATAATGGATCACAGCCTCCAGGGGGATTAAGTCAATTTCCTTTGGTTCCCGGTTTTGACTTAGGGATCATTGGAGATTTGATCTTGCATAAAGGGAGAACCTTTTTAACTCTGGGAGCTTTAGTTTCCGCATTGCAAAGTGATGGAGAGAGCACAATTGTTTTAAATCAGAAAATTATGGCTCAGGACAATAAGCTTTCGACTATTTTTGTTGGAGATAACATCCCGTTTACAGGATCTGTGGTTCAAACGATTGGTCAAAGCTCGCAAACCTCTTCAAATGTGGAGTATCGAGATGTCGGTGTCAGTTTAAGTATCACTCCTCGCCTCGGAGAAGGGGATGTAATCACTCTTGAGATTGATCAGCAGATCACAGAGAGCCTAGATCATGAAAGTGGGCCTAGCAGCAGTGCGGTGAATGGAATTCGAACGACAAAGACCAATATGTCGACGCATGTTCATGTTCCCGATCGCCATTTCTTGGTTTTGAGCGGAATGATTCGCAATCACAAAGCGCGCTCTAAAACGGGGATTCCTTGTTTAGGGGGGCTTCCTGTGATTGGAGCTGCGTTTAGTAAAACAAAAGAGGGGTCAGAGAATCGCAACGTCGTGATCTTTGTCCGTCCTCATATTATCCGTTCAGTTAAAGATTATGAAAATGTCACAGAACGCCAAGAGGAGTTGTACCGCTCTCTGGGGAATTCAAAAGATTTTTCCCGGGGAATTGAGCTTGTAGATCCCCGTTAGGATTTTCTTGCTAAAACACAGTCAATCGAGTATGATTCTGTCTTCCGGATTGATAGCTCAGCTGGATAGAGCACCCGCCTTCTAAGTGGGTGGTCGCAGGTTCGA
>CAYWSY010000022.1:0-25391 GCA_964461105.1 uncultured bacterium | reverse complement strand
GACACAGCCCCCCTCGATTCCGATTCAACCGCGGGCGCTTTCACGCGAAAACTAGTAGTCTGTATAAAAAGTTCTTGCAGCTATTTTTGCGTCAAAGTCCCGGGGTTGAATCGGAATCGAGAGGAGCTGTGTTCGTAGACACAGCCCCCCTCGATTCCGATTCAACCGCGGGCGCTTTCACGCGAAAACTAGCACCAAGAACTTTTTATACAGACTACTAGGGAAGAAAACTGATCTATCCTTGATGGACGAGCGTAGCCTGCCGTTTGAGTTCTCTGTCATGGAAGTACTTCATTAGTGGAGCTGCAATGAAGAGGGATGACAAAGTTCCAAAAATGACTCCGATTGCCATAATGAGCGCAAACCCGAACAATGTGCTTCCTCCAATTGCAATTAATGGGATCAGAACGAGGAGTGTTGTGAGTGATGTCATCATTGTTCGGCTTAGAGTGATGTTAACCGCATGATTGATGATGTCACGTAAACTCGATTTTCGCATGACTTTGATGTCTTCTCGAATGCGGTCAAACACGATAATCGTATCATTTAAGGAATAGCCAACCATGGTCATTAATGCTGCAACCGTTGTGAGGTCGATTTGAACTGGGACGCCAAGTCCGTGAAGAACTGCTAATGTTCCCACAGTAAAGATGACGTCATGGGCTAAGCAAATCGTTGCACTGATCGCGTACTTGAATTCAAAGCGGAAGGTGATGTAGCCCAGAATACACAAGAGCGCGATGGATAGTCCCATGAGAGCGCCGTTCCGCATTGTGTCCGACATTTGACCGCTGATTTCACTCCAATTGAGATTAAGGGCTTGTAGACTTTGGGGGCTTAAACGAAGTCCAGCTTCTTGGAGAGACTGAACAATCCAGACAATTCTTGGATTGCTTTCATAAGGATACCCAATCCCTTGTGTTTCATACTCAAGTGGCATTCCATAAAAAGGATGTCCAGGTTGTTGTAAACTGTGGCTTAAAAAGATACGCACTTGATTGGATGGGTTGAGCTCTCGTACGGAAAAGTCTTGGGAGGTGGCCCCTTTGTTAAGAAGCGCTTTTTCCACAGCGTTGCGGTAGTTGATGTCTTGCTGAGGCTCCAAATCGACGTTTAATGAGTATCCGCCACTAAAGTCCATTCCAAAAATTGTATTGCGTTCTTGCACCAACATGATTGCGCCAACAAAAATGACAATCGAAGAACAAATGATGGTGGTTTTTGTGTGTTTTAAGAAATCAAATTTCTTTGCTTTAAACCAATTGAGCATAGAAAGATTTTTATTTTTTGGGTTTTGAACCCATCCTGCAAAAAAGTAGCGGGTCATGAACAATGCCGTAAACATTGAAGAGAGAATTCCAATGATAAACGTGACAGCAAAGGCTTTAATTGGTCCTGAATCGAAATGTAGTAGGATTGCAGCAGCGATGATTGTTGTGACATTAGAATCAAGAATTGCTGAAAAGGCTTTGCGATAACCGGCATGGATTGCTGAAGCAATTCTTCCGCTGACGGCAAATTCTTCACGAATTCGTTCAAAGACGAGGACATTTGCATCTACTGCCATGCCAAGGGTTAGGATGATCCCCGCGATTCCCGCAAGAGTCATTGTCGCTTCTAAATTTTGCAGTGTAGCCCAGATGATTAGCAGATTAAAAAACACTGCAATCGAAGCGATAACGCCACTGAATCGGTAGTATGTGACCATCGTTCCAATTACTAACACTAAAGAGATGATCATGGCGATAATGCCATAGAGTCGCTCTTGAGATCCAATTTCTGGACTGACGTTTTTTTCAGATAAAATTTGAGGAGAGAAGCTGAGCGAGCCAGCCTTTAGATCTGCTTCTAATTGGTTGATTTCACGCTGAGTAAAGCTTCCAGAAATCATTGCGCTTTCACGGAGTGCAGAATCAAGAGTGGGGGCGCTGATGATCGAGCCATTAAGGACGACTGCCATCCTCCATCCCTTGCCGTTTGAGAGTGTTTCAGCAGGAGTGCCAGCGATTTTTTCTTTAGCAAATTGTGACGTCCATGCATAGAGATCGTCGCGCGGATGGATTCTTTGTCCATCTTTTGTGGTGTAAGCGCTTCTAATGCCGAATGCTAAATAATTTCCTTTTGATGGATCATAGGTCGCTTGAATCTGTTCAAGATTAGATCCTTCGAGAGCATAATTACTGAAAAGAAAGAGGAGTGGATGAGTTTGGCCTTGCCAATCTGTGAAATCTGTTCCTCGGAAAATCCCAATTTTTGAATAGACTTCATTGAACGCGCTGCTGATCATTCCTTCTTGAGGATCGATTAATTTTAATCCGTTTTCGTAGAGAATACGTGCAGATTCGCTTCTGGGTTGGAAGATCTCTGGATCAGCGGAGTCTCCATGTAGATGTTTCCATGCAATGGCATTAATATCATTTAAAGATTTCCGGTTCGTGACAACAGCTTCGTTCCATACTTCTTGAAGAAATCTGTTTGCAGCATCAGCTAAAGCAGGGTTATTTGCACTGAATTTTTCATTGACGATATGAAAGTACATTTTTGATGCTTTTACAAGTTCAGTGGCGGAGAGTCCTTGAGAGCCTGGAAAGTCAAGGGTAATGAAGTTGCCTTCTTGCCGAATGCTCACTTCAGAAACGCCCATTTTATTCACTCGTTGATACAGCTCGTTGATTGCTTGGGAGAGATCAGACGGGTTTGTTACGAGTCGGTTATTGGAATCGCGTAGCTCGATTTGAACAGTTTTCCCGCCTGAAAGGTCAAGTCCCCAGTGGAGTATTTTTCGATCATCTCCGCGGAAATATTTGATAAAGCTTAATTTAAAGTTTGACCAATAGACGTTTTCAGTGGGTTTAGGTACGTCGAATTTCGAGATCCCTTTGATGTTGAGTTGAGCTGCATGATACTCATCTCTCCACTTAAGAAGGTCTTCATGGATTTGGGTTTCAATTTTGTTTTCAGTTAAAATTCTTTGTTCTAGATCAGAGAATTCAAGAATCGCAAAGCGCTTTGTCCCATGGACTGAAAAGGTTTCTCGCGTTGCACTAAGGACAGTTTGATAGTAATCCTCACCTTCAAAGATAAAATCGTGGGCGTATTCAGGACTAAGTCCGTAAGCGCTGCCTGAGTACCCAACGAAATGGTTATTTTGCAAGAGGGATCGCAAGTGGTTGAAGTCTGAAGCAAATTGTTGTGTTTGTGCCGATTGCTGGTCATGCTGCAGCCGCTGTAAAATTTTGTCCATCCCTTTAGCAATCACGTAGATGGAATTCATGTGAAAGCCCTGAGGGGGGATTTTCCGATAGAGGGTTGGGGCGTATATGACGAGTGCAAGTTTTTGTTGGTCTGCTGGAAGGTTGATAAAGGTATCGTAATCATAGATAGGGAAGTTTTCCCTGCTTAAATCGGGATGAGTAGGATGCCAGGATTTTAACAGAGTGTCTTTGAGTTGTTCAGCTGCAGATTTTGCAATACTGCTCAACCGCATGGCTAAAAAGCTAGTGCTTGAATTGAGTTGGTTAAATGCAACTTCGAACTGATTTTGATAGGGGGAAATTTCTTCTCCTGATAAGCGAGAAGCGAGTGCGATCTCATTATAAAGAAGTTGGTCAGCCTGTTCTATATAGTAAGTCTTAGATGATGTGTCAGCAAGTTGATCTTTAAAGCCTTGTAAGTCAGGTGAAAGTGTGAGAAGGATTTTTTCGTTCGACCAATCAATGACAAGTTGATTGATGTAAGGATTTTTACCATTCAAAGAAACGGTTTGATACATCCCATTAATTGATGACCCTTCTTTCAGAGCGGCATTCAGTGTTGCATAGTTCCAAGGTTCTTGTCCGGAGGAAAAAAGAGTTGAATTGCGTTTAACGATGGCAGTTGCGAGCTCGAGTGTTTTTTCTCGATGGGAGAGGAGCTCAAGACGCTGTTGTTTTATGATTTCAAGATATGCACCTTGCGCTTTGAGTTGTTGTGATTCGGCGCTTAGAGTTGCTTTTTCAAGTTTAATTTGATCCTTGAGATTTTCCATTGTATGGATCAAGTTTTGGATCATGTGAGTTCGGTTCACTCCGCTGATTTGTGTAAAACTAGTAAAATAGCGACGTGAAATCTCGGAGGATTCTCCATAGATTTTTGTAAAGGAAACAACGTTTTGCGCTAGATTATTGATTAAATCTGGTGTCCCCGCTTCTTTTGGTGAGTTAATAATGCTGTGAACTAATTGAGCTTGTTCGCTAGGTCCGCCAAGCGACATGCCAATTTGCAGCGCGCGATCCTCAATGAGGGCTCGGTAAAGTGGGGTGGGGGACCCTTGTTGATCAAATTTTGTGGAATATTCAAACGTGTTGCTTAATTGATCTTCTTCAAAGTGGATTGGAATCCGTCTTTGGACAATGACGCTTTTTGAGGCGGTGTCCAGTGGATCATAGAGAGTAAGCTGCGCTGGGACGAAAGAGATCAGGGCCCCTGCTCTAGGGAGGTGCTGTCGAAAGCGCTTTGCGTCTTCAAGGTTTTTAAAATTGACGGTAATGTATTGGGGTTGGTCCTCTTTGATAACAATTGAGAGGGGGGGAGTTTTGATGAGGCTGCAAAAGGAACTCAGCCATTCCTCTGCTTGAGGCTCTAAATCGTTAACTCTTTGAGTGATCTGTTCTGCTATGGATAAAGCGCGTGTTTGATCAATTGGAGATTTGAGAGGCTTTGAATAATAAAATACTGTTGGCAGAATGTTATAGACTGTCAGTAGGATGACTGCAACAATCAGATAAAGCTGCCATTTTTTTTGCTTTTCCATGAAATCCTCAGAGAGTGCCCTGTTCCGATAAATCGAGTGTGTACGATGTGGTGTAAGGATACTGACGAGCGATGATTCTGTCTAGTCGAATAAAATCTTTAGATGCGTTATGTCAGTTGTTAGGTCGAAAAAAATACCCGCCAATTCCAATTTCAGTTATGATGGCTTCTTTCAAAAGCGACATTCTGAGGGATAGCTGGTGTATGAAAAGCGTTATTGTTGTTGGGTTACAGTGGGGGGATGAAGGGAAAGGAAAGGTTATCGATTTGCTCTCGGAACGTGCCGATTGTATTGTTCGCGCTCAGGGTGGTAATAATGCCGGTCATACAATTGTCGTTGGATCTGAAGAATATCGTTTTCATCTGGTTCCTTCTGGAATTCTCTACCCTCATGCGCACTGTTTTATTGGTGGAGGGACCGTAATTGATCCTAAGGTCTTGTTGGAAGAGATTGATGGGCTCGGTCAGCGAGGGGTTAAGTTAAAAAATCGTTTACATCTTTCTTCTTATGCTCATGTGATTTTTCCCTATCATAAGTTATTAGATAAGCTCTACGAAGAGCAAAAAGGGGTGCATGCGATTGGGACAACGGGAAGGGGGATTGGCCCTTGTTATGCAGATCGCAGTCTCCGGATTGGGATCCGCTTGTGTGAATTGATCCATCCGACCATTCTAGAAAAGCGGCTTAAAATGGTCGTTTCGATCAAAAATAGAGAGCTTACTGAATTTTTTAATCAGCCGCCCTTGGATGTTCAGGAAATCTTTAATGAATATCGTCTCTATGGTGAGCGTCTTTTAGAATATGTTGGTGATGTTGAGGGGAGTGTTGCAGAGGCATTATGCTCTAAAAAGGTTCTTTTTGAAGGGGCTCATGGAACCTTACTAGATATCAATTTTGGGACTTATCCGTTTGTGACCTCTTCGAACACGATTGCTTCAGGGGTTGCTGTGGGAGCGGGGATTGGTCCTAGCCGTATTGATCATACGATTGGGGTGGTTAAGGCTTATACGACGCGTGTTGGCGCAGGGCCTTTGCCCACGGCGTTAACGCCCTCGGAACAGGCTCTATTTATGAGTAATGTTGCTGCCCGAGAAATTGGCACAACAACGGGACGACCTCGCAGGATGGGGTGGTTTGATGCAGCGCTTATTCGGTATGCTGTTAGGTTAAACGGAGTAGATTCTGTCGCGATCACTAAATTAGATGTTTTAGACGATCTTAAGGAGATCAAGCTTGCTACAGGGTATCGTATTCATGGAAAAGTGGTGCATGTGCCCCCTCCTCTTATTGAAGATTTCGAATCCGCAGAACCAATTTATGAAACAATGTTGGGCTGGGAAGAGTCAACAAAAGAGGCGGCGTGTTTTGATGATTTACCTAGGAACGCACAAAAATATTTAAGTCGCATCGCTGAATTAATCGGAGTTCCAATTAGCATCATATCTGTGGGGCCGGAGAGGGAGCGAACGATCTTTTTGAATCATTTATTCGAGTAATCTTTCATGCATCCATTAACGATTGAAATTCCGAGTTCTCATCAATCTGAGACCCTTTATTCTCCAGAGCAGCTGTCGAGCATCGATTTAAAACGGGTTCCTCATCATATTGCGATCATTATGGATGGGAACCGGCGTTGGGCGAAAAAGCATGGCCTTCCCCGAATGATGGGACATTGGAAAGGGGCAGATACTTTAACACACCTTGTAAGGGCTGCTTCAGAATTGGGGGTCAAGGTATTAACTGTTTTTGCATTTTCTACAGAAAACTGGAAACGGTCTCAAGAAGAGGTGGATGGGGTGATGCACCTATTAAAAGTGTATCTTGAAAAACAAAGAGATTCGATGGTTAAAGAAGGTGTGCGTTTAGATGCAATCGGCAATCTTGAAGACTTATCACAAGATCTCCAAGATGCGCTGTATCGGACGAAACTGGCAACAGCTGAGTGTCAAAAAATTGAATTGGTACTTGCGATTAATTATGGTGGTAGAGACGATATTAAAAGAGCTGTCGTATCCATCATAAAGGATTGCGAAGAAGGAAAGTTATCTAAAGAGAAGATCACGGAATCGACGATTGCGAACTATTTAGATACAGCTCCTTGGAGTGATCCAGATTTGTTAATTCGCACGAGTGGAGAGATGAGGCAGAGTAATTTTTTGATTTGGCAATTAAGTTACAGTGAATTTTATCATCCAGACGTCTTGTGGCCTGATTTTTCAGAGTTAGAACTATTGAAAGCAATTCAAGAACTGCAAGCGCGCTCGAGAAGATTTGGAGGCTCATGAAATTAAAACGGATGGCAGATCTTAACCGCAGGCTGATGGTCTCTTCAATTTCGGCAGTTGCTGTGGCAAGTTTGATCGCTTTTTCTTCGAATAGCGTGGTGAGTTTTATGCTCATGCTATGTGTTGCTGCATTGGCAGCAATTGGAGTTTGGGAATATGCCCAACTAGCAATAGCTAAAGAGATTCATACTTCGACCCCACTGATGGTGATTCTTGCAGGTTTGCAAGTTGCAGCGTTTTATGCATCTCTTGTTTTTGTTGATTTTCCTCAGCTTCCTGCTCTTGTTCTGGCGATAGCTGTAGTATTGCTTTTCTTGAATCATTTTAAAGATACGAGTAATGCACTTCCCAATATTGCTGTTCAATTTTTTGGGATCTGTTATGTAGCGGTCCCTTTGAGCTTTTTGCTAGGCGTATTATATCCTTTTTCTCATCATGGGGCTCCTCAGGAAGGGAAATGGTGGTTGGCTTATTTAATTTTAGTCACCAAAATCACCGATGTAGGGGCTTATTTTGTTGGGCGTTTATGGGGTAAGCACAAGCTCTCGCCTCTGTTAAGTCCCAAAAAAACGGTGGAAGGCGCTCTTGCGGGATTGCTTGGGGCTGTGTGCATGAGTTTAGTGATGCAGTTTATTGGAGATGTATTTTCTCAAGGGACGTTTCATTTGAGCTTGCTAGAAGCTCTATTATTGGGAGTTCTTATTGGGATTTTAGGTCAAATTGGAGATCTTGCTGAATCATTGCTTAAACGAGATGCCGTTGTGAAAGATAGCAATACTCTGCCTGGATTAGGTGGGGTTCTCGATATGGTTGATTCTTTGTTATTGACAACGCCAATCGTTTATTTCTTTTTGAGATTTCACTGATGATAATCACGATTGATGGTCCTTCTGGAACAGGTAAAACAACAGTTGCTAGGCGAGTTGCAGAGGCGTTGGGCTTTGTCTATTTCGATACTGGGGCAATGTATCGTGCTTTTACATGGCTGATGCTTCAGCGAAGTATTGATATTCAAAATTCACAAGCTGTTAATCACTTGCTTACAGAATTTGACTTCAACATTGTTCAAGAGCATGGAGTAAAACGCTATTTTGCTAATGGCCATGATGTCACAGAGGTGATCCGTTCACGGCCAGTTACGGCTTTTGTATCTGCCGTTTCCGCGCTTCGAGAAGTGCGCAATTCCTTATTGCACATCCAACATCAATTTGCTTTAGGACATCAAGTGGTTTTTGAAGGGCGCGATTTGGGCACTGTTGTGTTTCCTGATGCGGAGATTAAAGTTTTTCTAAATGCAGATCCTCAAGTAAGAGCGGAGCGTCGGTTAAATGAAATGCTAGAAAAAAATCCCGATGAGGCAAAAACTCTTTCAAAAGAAGTGCTCTTAGCGGATTTAATCCGCCGTGATGAGTATGATACTTCGCGCGAGGTAGCTCCTCTGCGATGTCCTGTTGATGCATGTTGTATTGATACGACTCATTTGACGATTGATGAGGTTGTAAATCAAATTGTGCTTCATGTGCGTTCAAGATTTCCGGAGATATTTGTCTTATGAAACCTGCATGGCTCAATAAACAACCGATTTCATTTTTATATCGATTTATTTTATTTTTGGCGTGGTCTCTTTTTAAAATTTTTTATCGGCACAAGGTCTATGGCCAAGAGCATTTTTATCTTGGCGCTGCGATCATTGCAGGGAATCATGTTTCCTATCTAGACCCTCCAATTTTGGCGATTTCGTGGCCTCAAGAAGTGCATTTTTTAGCCCGAGAGGGATTGTTTAAAAATTATTTTTTCGGTGGATTTATCCGAAAGCTTAATGCTCATTCTGTGAGTGGAGATGCATCGGACATCAAGGTCTTTAAGACAATTTGTGGCTTATTAGTTGAGGGGAAAAAAATTATTCTTTTCCCTGAAGGAAAGCGCAATGATGTGGATGAGCTCGATGAGCTCAAGAGCGGTATTGCTGTTTTAGTTTCGCGAACAAAATCTGCTGTGATACCAGCTTATATTCATGGCGCCTTTAAGATTTGGCCGGTTAAGCAGAAGCTCCCAAAACTGTTTGGAAAGACTGCTTGTGTTTTTGGGACTCCGATTCGGTGGAAAGACTTTGAGCATTTAGAAAAAAAAGAAGCACACAAAGCTCTTGTAGATCAGGTGGCAACTGCAATAAATGCTCTTAAATCTTGGTATGAAGCGGGGGCTGTTGGAACGCCGCCATAGAAGAAGGAATAATGTTGCGGCCAAGAGGAGTTGAACCTCCACCGGGTTGCCCCGACTAGAACCTGAATCTAGCGCGTCTGCCAATTCCGCCATGGCCGCATGAAACAAAGAAAGCACTATATAACAAGTATACAATTTCAATCAACTATAGAAGGGGGATTTATGAGCGAGAAAATTAAAATTTTGACTGAGGATTCGTTTCAAGCAGAGATCCAAAAAGGTGTGGTCTTGGTTGATTTTTTTGCAGATTGGTGTGGTCCATGCCGGATGATGGTGCCTGTATTGGAAAAGGTGGCAACTGAGTTAAGTGGACAAGTGACTGTGGGAAAAATTGATATTGATCAAGCTCAGAAGATTGCCGGAAGCTTTCAAGTGACCTCGATCCCAACTTTAGTTCTATTTAAGAGTGGAAAAGAGGTGGGAAGATTAGTCGGATTGCGTGATGCTGATGCAATTAAGGATTTCATTAAAACAGCTTAAATAAATGAATGGGCCAGCGAATCTCGCTGGCTCTTACTAGTCTACCCAGTGCAGCACATCGCGGATGATGGACCATCTAGGTTCATTGGGAGCTGCAATTTCAGTTTTTCCTTTAATCCACAAATCAGATTGCTTGTCAGTGAACCCTTGCGAGTGTTTTAACTGAAGCCAAGGATTGAGATAATCTAAGAACCTTGGACTGTTGCTATTAATGGCATAACCGATGGTATCAATGCCAAGCTGAGGTTGTGTTAGGATGAGTCGATAGCCACGGTGACCTAAAAGCCATGCAATGGCTTCCTCTTCTTCCCATAATAGCGCAACATGGGGTCCTTGAGAGAGAAATTCGTTGTAAGAGTGAAGTGGAAGGATCATTTTTTCAGGAAATCGCTCTCGTGCATAAGTTTCAAAAGAAGATCCTTTAAGAACGGCTATCTGCGCATCAGTGGTTTCGTGGATCTTTTCTAAAGTTGAGAACAGCTTTTTACTTTGATCTTGCACTACAAGAACAAGGCGTGGATTGAGATAGGGGTGTGTGAAAAGAAGTTGCTTAAGGCGCTCTTCGTTAATTGTTAAAGCAGACATCGCAATGTCATAATAGCCTTGATTGAGCTCTTCAGCAACCTGTCCATATTTCATAGGAACAAGTTCTAAGCTGCAGCCAAGATCGTAGGCGAGTTCATAGGCAAATGCAATATCGTATCCGACAATTTTTCCGTCAATATTATGAAAGCAAAATGGGGCAACTGATGGATTGTACCCGACTCGCAGTTTGTTTGTTTTGATGATCCTGTCTAATGTGTCCATCTCAGTGGTATTGACTTGGCGAGGGGTTGTAACGATATTAACTGGAATAGAGGAAATGATTTTGAGCTCAAAGATGCTTTTGGTTTCATTTTTGATTTCAGGCAGGGGATTAAAAAACCGAATTCCTCCAAAAACACACAGCACAGGTAAGATCGTAAAGACTCCATTTTTGATGATTCGGCTCCATTTGAGCTTGATCATTTGGCGGCATGAAAGGGTAATAAATAGGGATAGAGAAGCGATTTCTATGACCGATAGCATCGACTGAAATCCGGAAGTAAATGGGAGCGTGGTCAGATAGATATTTACTGCATCAGCTGGTAGGCCTAGAGAATCGAGAATAAAGGTGAGGCTGTTAATCCACGATCCGAGACCAACCGCGCCAAGGCTGGTTAGGAAAGTTGTAATAAAAAGCTCAAATTGAGATCCAGTAGAAAGTGGAAATGAATAAAAAATTGAAATAAAAAAGACAAATAAAGTGATAAATAATGAGCCAAGGGGAAGATTGAAGACAACCGATACAGTCCCTTGGATTTGACTTTGTGCTTTGTCATCTCTTGGATCGAGAATTTGGGTTTCTTTTTTTAATAATTCGATGATGAAGGGAAGGCAAACGATTACGACGTTTGTGGTATAGGCAAGGAGGAGGATGGGAAATGTCTGCTGCAGCCACCGATAAGAAGGAATTCCGGTTAACATTTGGGTGAGGCGTGGAATGATCCAGAAGACGATTGCAGAAACGCCCAATATATATAAAATGATATAGGTACTGACTTGTTTAATTGTAGTGAGCTGAATAGTACCGACTTGATTAGCGATAATTAAAAATGTTCCAAATGGGGTAATACGGGCAATCCATGAGGTGATTCGTGTGAGCGCGTCTACAAGATTCTGAAATGAATTCATTAGGTATTCTTTTTCTTTGAGGTACATCAATGCGATGCCAATAGCCAAAGAAAAAATGACAATTGCAGGAACCACGTTATTAGAAAGATCATAAAAAATGTTATCGGGAATTAAGAGCTCAGCGAAGTTAAGTTGAGGCGTATCGACTGAGACATATCCCGTCATTTGGGCTGATTTTGATTGGGGAAAAACGAATTTGACTAGATAAACGATGCAGATATTGATAGCCCAAGCAAGGCCAATAAAGAAGATCCCTTTTTTAAGGATTTGCTTGGCTTGGGTTAAGCTCAGTTGGCCAACACCATGAATGATTGCTCCAATGAGATAGGGAATTGCTGTAACTTTTAAGAGCATGATGTATGCAGTGCCCCAAGGACTGAATACGGCGCAGAGATCACCAAAAAAAATGCCACATAAGACTCCAAGTGCAGTTGCAATTGCCATCTGGAGCGTTAATGATATTTTGAATAAACGCATGAAATTATCCGAAAATGAAGGATTGTTGTCTTAATGCTTCATATAACACTATGGAAACAGCATTTGATAGATTTAAGCAACGAGTTTCTTCATTTCCTGGAGAATGCAAGAGCGACTCTCGCATAGGAATGGTATAAAATCGATTGGGCCACTGTGAGCGGAATTCATCGGGAAGTCCGGCTGTTTCTGATCCAAAGATGAGGATCGCATTTGATGGGTAAACGACTTCTGTATATGGGACGGTCGAATGACTTGACATGAAAAAAAACGGATCGGTCGTGGAGTTCAGATAGTCACTCAAATGATCTAGGAAAGTCACCTTGACACCCTTCCAATAATCGAGTCCTGCGCGTTTTAACATGCGATCAGATGTACTGAATCCCAAGGGGCGGACAAGGACTAGTTCAGCACCGGTGACTGCACATGTCCGCACAATGTTTCCTGTATTTTGTGGGATCTGCGGGCAATACAGGATGATCTTCATCTGACTTGAGTTTCATTCTCGGCGATTTGATCATGAGGAACGACCGTTTCAGGGGTATCTGCTTGCGGAGCGTTTGCCTTGACTACTTCAATTTCAAACGTTAGGAGTGAATTGGGAGGAAGATAGCCATTGGTCCCATAAGCGAGCTCAGGATGGATGAAAATGGTTCTTTTTTCCCCTTCTTTCATGCCGAGCAATCCAGCTTTTAAACCTGGAATAACTTCATCTAAAGAGATCATTTCTTCTTCTTTTGATTCTCCAAACACAGAACCATTGAGGTATTTTCCAGTATAACGAATTAAAGGAGAAAAATGCTCTTCGATCGCAGGCCCAGTTCCTGTGAGATCTACTTTATATTGAACTTTTCCATTTTCAAGGGAAACGACTGTTTCTGTTTTTGTGTTTTCAGAAAGAAACTGTTCTGCTTGGTTCAGATTTGTGAGGGCTTGTTCTTGGAATAGTTTTTCTTGAACGGCAGAAATGGCTTGTACACACTCAGCTTCTGTCATCGGGGAAGTTTTGCCAGCGGTTTCATCTTGGAGTCCTTTAATGACTTGCGCGATGTCCAATTGAACGCCGATATTATCGAGATTTTTACCGATTAAATGACCAAAGGCCTCAGAAATCTTAGCGAGCTCTTCAGCTTTTGCTTGGGGAGCCTCCTCTGCATGGAGAGAGCATAGACTTGAGAAAAGAAAGAGCGACCAGAGTGTTTTTTTCATAATTCCCTGAATTGTTAAGATTTTTAAAGTCAATTTAATGGATTGCGTTGATTATGGCCAAGCAATTTCACACGCCTCAGCACGGATTTTCAGCTCATTGAGTTGTTTTGGATCGACATCTGATGGACATTGCATCATGAGGTCACTGGCCCTCTGGGTTTTAGGGAAAGCAATGACGTCGCGGATGTTTTCAGTTTTAGTGAGAATCATCACGATCCGATCAAGACCAAAGGCAAAACCGAGATGGGGGGGCGTTCCATATTGTAGGGCTTCAACAAAAAAACCAAATTTTTCTTTGATTTCATCAGCGCTAAGTTTTAATGTGCGAAAGATTTTTTCCTGTAATTCGCTATTATGAATACGCTGCGAGCCTCCTCCAATTTCATAACCATTAAGAACCAGATCATAGGCCAAGGCGCGCACTTTAAGTGGATCGGAATCGAGTAAATGGAGATCTTCGAAATGGGGGGATGTGAAGGGGTGGTGTTCACTTTCTAAGCGCCCATCTTCAGGATTCCAGCGCAGGAGGGGAAAGTCGGTTACCCAAAGGAATTCAAGAGCGTTGGGATCGATGAGATTTCGATCCTTAGCTAGTTTGCGGCGCAAGTGATCGAGGGCTTGATTGACCCGATCTTCTGCGGATGCACCAATGAAGATTAAATCTCCCTCTTCGATAGAGAGTCGCGAGGTGAGTTCTGCAAGAAGCTCAGAAGAGAAAAATTTGACAATGTTTGAAGTGAGAGCTCCCTCTTGCATTTTCATCCAAGCAAGGCCATTGAGTCCGAATTTGCCGACAAATTGGGTATACCCATCGATCTCTTTGCGTGAAATGTCTGCACCCGATTTGACGCAGATGGCTTTGATGGTGCCACCCGCATTTAATTGTTCTTGGAAAATAGTAAAGGTGGAACGTTCTCCGATGTCGTCAATGCGAACAAGAGGCATTTCAAAGCGCAGGTCAGGGCGGTCAGTGCCATAATTTTCGATGCAGTCGCGGTAATGCATTTGACGGAATGATGTGGGAATATCAATGTGGTTGCAGGTTTTAAAGATGCTCGCAACAAGGCCTTCGAGTAGAAGCATCAGATCGGAGGGGGTGCCAAAACTCATTTCTAAGTCGATTTGGGTGAATTCAGGTTGTCTATCAGCGCGCAGGTCTTCATCTCTGAAACAGGTTGCGATCTGAAAATAGCGATCCATTCCTGAAACCATGAGAAGTTGTTTAAAAATTTGCGGCGATTGAGGCAACGCGTAGAAATTTCCGGGATAGACACGCGCGGGTACCAAGTAATCGCGCGCGCCTTCGGGTGTTGATTTTGCTAAAATGGGCGTTGAAATTTCAAGAAACCCTTGAGAGCTCATGTAATTGCGCGTTGTGAGCATGGTCTGATGGCGCACTGTGAGTTTGTGTGCAATATCTCCCCTGCGAATATCGAGATAGCGGTATTTAAGACGGAGCTCCTCATTGACATCAGACTCTTCGTCGCAAATGGAAAATGGGGGAGTTTTAGCAGCTGACAGGATTTCAAGAGCATTGACTTCGATCTCGATAGCTCCAGTTGCAAGTTTTGGATTTGCCATCCCTTCTGCACGGGATCTCACTTTTCCTCGAATGGAAATAACCCACTCACTGCGTAATTTTGAAGCAGTAGCAAATGTGGATGTATCGACCTCCGCAGGGTCAAATACGAGTTGAGTTAATCCAAATCGGTCTCTTAGGTCGATGAAAATGAGTCCTCCGTGATCCCTTCTGCGATGTACCCAACCGGAAAGCGTGATGCACGTTCCTATTTCAGTTTTAGTCAGCGCCCCACATGTATGGGTTCTTCGATAGTCAAACATGTCTAATCCTTAAATTCTTTAAGCTTTTGAATTAACTCTTGGAGGCCAACTTCGATCGATTCTCGCGTGGCCAATTTTTTGAGGGTTCCTTTTTTTTCTTTTAGCTCATCATCACCGATAATCAAGGCGTAATCTGCTAGCAATTGATTGGCGAGTTGAAGGCTTTGCTGGATCTTTTTTCCTGACAAATCGATTTCAGATGCAATGTGATTGTGACGCAACTGAGAGAGGAGGTGGAAACAATATTGGATAGCGCCTTCACCGATCGGGATTAAGAAAAGCTTGGGGTGGGGTGGGTTTGGTAACTGAGCTCCCTGTTTAATCATCGTTTGCAAGATTCTTTCAATGCCTGTCGCAAACCCAAATGCGGGAAGATCAGGTCCTCCAAGGGTAGCAGTGAGTCCATCATATCTTCCTCCGCCGACAAGGGCATTATGTGCGCCAAGAGAGCCTGAGGTAATCTCAAAGACAGTTTTATTGTAATAGTCGAGGCCGCGGACGAGTTTTGAATTGATGCGGTACGGAATTTGCAAGGTGTCCAGTCCTTTTAAAACCTGCTCGAAATGGGATTTTGCATCAGAAGAGAGGTAGTCAAGTAAGGAGGGAGCTCCACTTAAGAGTTTTTGATCATTTGCATCTTTGGAATCAAGGATGCGCAAGATGTTTTTTTCAAAGCGGATTTTGCTTTCAGCGGAAAGTTGATCGTGGTGCGGCCTTAAAAAGGATTGGAGGGCGGAGCGAAATGCAGTTCTTGACTCCGTGTCTCCAACTGAATTTATTTGGACTTCAACATCCCTTATTCCGAGCCGTTTATAAAGTTCGCAGAGCATATCGATAACTTCAACATCAAGTTCTGGCTTTCCTATGCCAATGGCTTCAGCACCAAACTGGTGAAGCTGTCGATAGCGACCGGCTTGCTGTCGTTCATAGCGAAACATGGGGCCAATGTAAAAATATTTGTGAATGCCAGATCTGTTATTGAGGCGGTGTTCAAGGAATGCCCGAACTAACGGAGCAGTTCCTTCAGGGCGCAAGGTCATAGATCGCTCAGCTCGGTCAAGAAAAGTATACATTTCTTTTGTAACGATATCAGAGCTGTCTCCAACCCCTCTAGCAAAGAGCTCTGTTTTTTCAAAAATGGGGGTGCGGACTTCTCGAAAGCCATAGTCGTGGGCAGTTTGTCGCATGATGCGCTCGACATACTCCCATAGATGTGATTCGCGCCATTGATCGTCAATATGAGCTTCATGGGGAAGAATGTCAAAAACGCCTTTGGGAAGGGTATATTCCATGAAATGAACCTAATTGAATGTACAGTAAGTATATACTGCGTCCACTTCAAAGTTAGAGAAATTTCTGCCTCAGCATCTTCACTTTTTCGTTTGTTTCCATCGACCCTGTGGCTGAGTTTGAAATCTCTCTAACTTTGAAGTGGACACAGTATACACTATGTCAATGACAAAGAATAGTGTAAAGCGTTATTGAGATTCAGTTTGACTGAGGATATGGTCGAATGCAGAGATCCAGCCTATAAGGGTGGCCCCTTTTGGATGCTCGATCGACTCTTCATGCAAGCTTTGAAGCATTTCCATAAAAGGGAATGGGATCCACTCTTTTCCAGCTGACTCTTTAAGGTAGTAGCCAAGGGAGTGGTCTTCTTTAGGTGGAAAGTTGTTAAGAGTTGATAACAAAATTTTTAATTCAGAGAAATAGCCAGGAACGTCTTTGCTGAATGAGTAGATAGAGTTGCAATCTTCCTGAAGATTATGCCATAATTCCGACAGATGTTGAGCAAATTCTGGATTATGGCTTTGATCTTCTTGGGATAGGATGTGCAGCAATTTTCTAAATGAACGGATGTCTTCAATTGTTTGTTGCTGGTCGAAGAAAAGGAGCTTTTCTCGGTCTTTAGGAGAAAAAAGACTAATAAATTGTTTGAGAAGGGTGGATAGGATGGCAAATCCCATCGGCTTTGGAGGCTCCTTGGAGAGTTCTTGATAGCTTTCTTCTCTTCCTTTTTTATCGTGCTCAATTGGATTGACTTTGATCGGCTCGTAAGGAGGCGGATCATTAGGGGGAATAATTTTTCGATAATCGTTCATGGGATGTGGATGTGGAGTGTTAAATCTTTATTTTATATTTCATGCCGTTCTCTCGATAATTAATCAAGTAGTTGCATCAAATTGTGAGCTGCATAAGATGAAAAGGGTTGACATCAAGATGCGTTTCTTTTTATACCCCTTCCGGTTCAGAGGCGCCCTAAAGGACTGATTCAAAGCCCCGGATTTGAATTGCTTGTATGGGGGGTTGTATTAATTTAATACTATCCCCCATACAAGCAATTCAACTGCGGGAGCTTTCAATTCAGTCCTTTAGGGTGTCTTTGAACCGGAAGGGGTATAGACCCCTTCATTCGTTTTTTGAATTTCTAAACTGTAGGAGACCGCCGTGAGCGTGTTCGATGTTCTAAAACCTGTCCCCCATTGTCCTGAACTGCAAGATCCTGAAATTGTTCAAGAGCGGTACAAGTACTGGCGCTTTCGCATTTTTTATGGGATGTATATAGGTTACATTTTCTATTATTTCACGCGGAAGAGTTTTACTTTTGCAATGCCCGCGTTGATGCAAGATCTTAATTTAGAGATCAGTGACTTGGGGATTTTAAGTAGTATTTTATCGATCACTTATGGGATGAGTAAATTTTTAAGCGGGATTCTCGCAGATCGCTCAAATCCCCGGTTCTTCATGTCGATTGGTTTGATCTTGACCGGGTTGTTTAATATTTTATTTGGGATGTCCTCGTCCATTATTGCCTTTGCGTGTTTTTGGGGATTAAATGGATGGTTTCAGGGGTGGGGATGGCCACCTTGTGCACGGCTTCTGACTCATTGGTATTCACAGAAAGAGCGCGGGACATGGTGGGGATTTTGGAACACTTCACACAGCATTGGCGGAGCGTTGATCCCTCTCGTCGCTGGAATTTGTGCTCAGACGTTGGGATGGCGTTACTCCATGTATGTTCCTGGAGCGCTGTGTATTGTGATTGGATTGTTCTTAATCAATCGGTTGCGAGATACTCCGCAGTCGTTGGGATTGCCTCCAATTGAAAAATTTAAAAACGATTATCCTGCAAAAAAATCGTTTCAAGATAAAGAGATCTCGGTCAAAGAGATTTTATTTAAGCATGTGCTTAGTAACAAGTACATCTGGGTTTTGGCCATTTCCTACTTTTTTGTGTACATTATCCGCCAGGCGGTTAACGATTTTGGAGCGCTCTTTTTGATGAAAACAAAAGGTTATTCTCTCATGATGGCGAATGGGAGTGTCTTTTGGTTTGAAGCGGGAGGAATCTGCGGTAGTTTGGCTGCGGGCTGGGCTTCAGATAAAATCTTTCGTGGTAGGCGCGGTCCAATTAATGTGTTGTTCAGCTTTGGGGTGATTTTTGCCATTGCGGGATTATACCTTGTCCCTGAAGGGATGATTCTTATGGATTACGCTTTGATGTTCACGATTGGATTTTTAATTTTTGGTCCTCAAATGCTCATTGGAATGGCGGCAGCTGAGCTTTCTCATAAAAAAGCTGCAGGTACGGCGACAGGCTTTACAGGATGGGTGGCCTATTTAGGTGCTGCAACTGCAGGTTACCCAATCAGTAAGATTGCTGAAAAATGGGGATGGTATGGATTTTTCGTTACGCTGGGAATTTGTGGGGTCATTTCTGTTCTCTTGCTTCTTCCGTTGTGGAAAATCAAAACGAACCCGAACTATACTGGCGAAGAGCTTGAAAAAGAGCCTGTACAGGCTTAAGGTAGCGCACTGATGACCTGGGTCCCCTTGCATGTCCATTCGCAATATTCGATTTTAGATTCGTCTGCCTCCATTGAGCAGCTAGTAGAAAGAGCATCAAAAGATGGCATGCCAGCTTTAGCTGTAACCGATCAAGGGAACATGTATGGAGCGGTTGAATTTTTCAAAGCTTGCAAAGCTACTGGAATCAAGCCGATTATTGGGTGCGAGTTGTTTGTAGCGCCACATTCTCGGCTTGAGAAGAAACGGATTCCGGGGACTCCTGCAGGTGCTCCCATTGTTTTGCTCGCAAAGAACCATCAAGGATTTGCTAACTTATGCAGGTTGAGCTCTCTTGCGCATCTTGAGGGTTTTTATTACACCCCTCGCATTGATAAAGAACTGCTTAAAGAATGTAGTGACGGGTTGATTTGTTTATCAGGCCCTATACATTCGCCGATTTCTTTCCTTTTGGCCCAAGATCGTGAAGAAGAGGCTTTAAAAGAAATTGAGTGGTACCGCTCTGTATTTGTCGATGATTTTTATTTCTAATTGTTACGTCATCGGATGAGTGAAGCTCAGATTCATGCGGACGGGATGCAAAAAGAGGCTTGGGTGTATCAGCGCCACCTTGATGCAATGGCAACTCAAGATAAAGTGAATGAGCGCTTGATTCGATTATCTTCTGCCTTAAAGATTGCATGCATTGCGACCAATGATACGCGTTATATTGAGCGCGAGGACTGGAAAGCTCATGAGATTTTGATGAATATTCAAACGGGCGAGCCCTGTGAAATTTGGGAGAAAGATTCCTATGGGAACTTAAAGGAACGGGTTCCTAATCCTAAACGAGAGATCACTGATTCCCACGAACTCTATTTCAAATCTCAAGAAGAGATGCGCCAATTATTTCATGATCTTCCGGAGGCGGTTGAAAATACGGTTAAGATCGCAGAGCAGTGTGACTTTGAATTTGATTTTAAAGCAAAATATTATCCAGTCTTTGTTCCGCCAACGCTTGAAGGAAAGTCGTATACGAAAGAAGAGAGACTGATTGAAGCAGAGTCTTTTTTAAGACGTCTGTGTGAAGAGGGAATTGCAAAGCGGTATACACCTGAGCGGTTAGCTAAAGTTCAGGAAATTTATCCAGGGCGAGATCCTTTGGAAGTTGTTAAAGAGCGACTAGAATATGAGCTGAGTGTGATTATTCCCAAAGGGATGGGAGATTATCTTCTCATTGTATGGGATTTCATCGCATGGGCAAAACAAAATGGCATTGCGATGGGCCCGGGGCGTGGTTCTGGAGCTGGATCGATTATTTTGTATCTCATTGAAATTACTGATATTGAGCCTTTGCGTTTTCATCTGTTCTTTGAGCGGTTTATTAATCCAGAAAGGATTTCCTATCCTGATATTGATGTTGATATTTGTATGGATAGGCGTGGAGACGTAATCGATTACACGGTGCGTAAATATGGGAAGGATAAAGTCGCACAGATTATCACCTTTGGAACGATGAAAGCGAAGATGGCGATCAAAGATGTTGGGCGCGTTTTAAGTGTTCCTTTGATGCGCGTGAATGAAATAGCGAAGTTGATTCCTGAAGATCCCAATATGACCATAGATCATGCACTTGAGATTGATCCAGAGTTAAGGAATCTCTATTCAACAGATGAAGAAGTGCGCCGCTTGCTTGATTTGGCTAAAAAATTAGAAGGTTCTGTGCGCAATACAGGGATTCATGCTGCTGGAATGATCATTTCTGGCGATCCTATTATGGAGCATATTCCAATTTGTAATGCAAAAGACTCAGAAATGGCTGTGACCCAATTCTCGATGAAGCCCGTTGAATCTGTTGGAATGCTCAAAATCGACTTCTTAGGTCTAAAAACGCTGACGTCGATTCAAATTGCCTGTCAAGCGATTGAAAGAGGACGTGGGGTGCATATTGACTGGGTTAATTTGCCTCTAGATGACCAACCGACGTTTCAATTGTTGAATCAGGGACGGACAATGGGCATTTTCCAGCTTGAGTCTGGAGGGATGCAAGATTTAGCAAAGCAATTGCACATTGATAAGTTTGAGGAAATTATTGCGGTAGGTGCTCTTTATCGCCCAGGCCCGATGGAGATGATCCCTTCATTTATTAATCGTAAGCATGGACGAGAGACGATTGAAATTGATCACCCTTGGATGCATGATATTCTTTCTGAGACATATGGGATTATGGTGTATCAAGAGCAGGTGATGCAGATTGCAAGCCGTCTTGCAAATTACACGTTGGGAGAAGGGGATGTTCTTCGTCGAGCGATGGGGAAAAAAGACAAAGATGAAATGGCTCGGCAAAGGGAAAAATTCCGTACAGGGGCTCTTGCCAATGGAATCGATGAGCAGACGTCGATGCTTATTTTTGATAAAGTAGAAAAATTTGCATCTTATGGATTTAACAAGTCGCATGCGGCAGCTTATGGGTACTTAAGTTATGTCACCTGTTATCTTAAGGCCAACTATCCTATGGAGTGGATGGCTGCTTTGATGACTGCAGATCGAGATGATCTTTCTAAGGTGACAAAAGTGATTCGGGAGTGTCAGGCGATGGGGATAGCGATCTTACCACCTGATGTTAATGAATCGGATAAAGAATTTGTTGCGACCCTCAAGGGGATCCGCTTTGCAATGAGTGGAATTAAGGGGGTCGGAGAAGGAGTTGTCGAGTCGATCATCGAAGAGAGAACAAACAATGGGGAGTTTAAATCACTTTATGATTTTGTTCGTCGGATCGACACGAAGAAGGTAGGCAAAAAAGCGATTGAACATATCATTGAAGCGGGAGGGTTTGACTTTACGGGATGGAGCAGACCTGCGCTTCTACTCAGTGTTGATCCAATGTTTATTACTGCTTCGAAAGAGCAAAAAGATTCGGCGCGCGGAATCCTAGATCTTTTTTCTCTTATTGAAGAGGAAGAAGATGCGCGCTTTGCACACCCTCCTGTGATTAAAGAACCGATTTCCAAACAACGTTTAATGAAGCGGGAGTATGAACTTCTTGGATTCTATTTAAATGGACACCCGTTGGATGATTATCGCGGTCACTTGCATCGGCTATCTTGTGTCCCATTGAAGGATTTGGAGAATCTGCCCCATAATAGCGTTTGTAGAGTTGCTTTTATTGCAGAAGGGATCACTGTAAAAATCTCGGCAAAATCGCAACGCAAGTTTGCAATTTTGATGATTAGCGATGGAATGGAGCGTGTAGAGTTGCCTATTTGGCCAGATCTCTATGAAGAGAAAGCTGCGTTGCTCGTTGAAAACCAATTATTGTACGCGGTCGTGCAAACGGAAAAGCAAGAAGGGGCTCTGCGTCTTCAATGCCGTTGGTTAGATGATTTGTCGAAAGCGGATGAATCGATGGTTCAAGCCTGTGATGAGGCTTATGACAAAGCAAAAGCTCAGGTGAAGATGAACGAATTTAGAGATAAAAAATTTGATTCAAGATCAAAAGCGACCTCCTCGTCAGTCACATCGCTTAAGGAGAAAAATGAATTAAAAACGAAAGTAATAGGAAAACTACAACTCTCCTTTGATCTTAATCAGGTTAAGCTAAGTCATATTTTAACTTTAAAATCAGCATTTCGTGCGCATCCAGGTTCTTCACCAGTTGAAATTTCCTTTTGTTCAGGGGGATTGAAACACAGTACAGTGTATATTGATACATCATGGGGAGTTGAGTGGCGCTCGGATTTGGAGGAGAAAATACGGCGGATTGAATCGCTTCAAACCTGCTCTTGCAGTGATTGACGACATCAAGTACTCTGCTTTTTGATAATTAAGGATTGGAATATGAAAAAAACAATTTACCCATTTGTGTTGAGTGTCTGCGTCTTTAGCTTCTTTTCTCCAGTTGAGGCAGCTTATACGCTCCGTCAGGGCAAGCTTGTGAATGTGAAAGAGGTTGCAACACAATCGGTTCAAGAGCACTACAGCGCCGTATTGGATGCATTTCAAAATGCGCAGTGGGAAGAGGTGATTTCCCAGTCGATCATTGTGATTCGCAATTTCCCGACTACTCCGTTTGCGCAGGATGTTTTGTACTATTTGGGAGTGGGTTATTACCATCAGGGCGAGCTTGAGCTCTCAAATCGCTATTTAACAAGTTATTTAAAGAAGCAAAATACCCCAAAACATTTTGAAGAGGCAATCCAATACAAATTTCGCATAGCCGAACAGTTTCATCGTGGAGCAAAAAAGCATATTCTCGGTTGGGAGAGTATGCCAAAATGGATTCCTGCGCGAGAAGAAGCGATAGCGATTTATGATGAAGTGATTACCGCCCTTCCGCATACAGATCTCGCAGCGCAAGCATTGTTCGGAAAAGCGCAGCTTCTTTTAAGAATTGAAGAATATAAGGCAAGTATTGAAACATATCAGATGTTGATTCGTCGGTTTTCAAAGCATCCTCTTGCTATTGAAAGTTATATTGGTATTGGTCAAGTATATTTGATTCAATCGCAACAACAGTATCCTGATCAAGATTATCTTGATTTAGCTGAGATCAATTTGCGCAAATTCCGAGCAGATTTTCCAAGTGAATCAAAAGTTGGGGTGGCTGAAAATATGTTGCTTACGATGAAAGAGGTGTATGCAAGCCACTTGTATGATATCGGTCGTTTTTATGAACGTACCCATAAGCCCCATGCATCTCATATTTATTATACACGAATTGTTGCGAAATATCCAGAAACGAAAGTTGCTGAACTCGCTGGAAAGCGGTTACAAAAACTGAAGCTAAAGCCGAAATCTGAAACGTCTCCTTCAACATCTCAGATAGATTCTGATTCAGCCTCTCCTACTCTATTGAATTTACCTATAACGGGGCAAATTGTGCAAGGTGAAGAGGAGCAAGCCTCATCTGAGAAAACACAATGAAGCTGTTGTTTTTGCTTTTTCTTCTTACCAGCTGTGGGTATCATTATCAAACAAGCGACGCGCAATCGGGTGCTATTTCAATTAGTGTTCCCTATATTTCTGGAGATGAGGAAGGTCAATTGAATGATGCAATTGTGAGAAAAATTGCAGAAGATCCTCGATTTGAATATCGGAGGTCTGATGGAGCCATGACCCTTGTTATTGCTGTGATTAGCGATGGAAATGATCGGATTGGATATCGCTACGACAGAGTTCCTACAACAGGAAAGCGCCGTAAAAATATTGTGGCGACTGAAAATAGGCGTACGCTTAAAGCTGAAGTCAAGCTCATCGAGACGTACTCCCAAGAGGTTATCCTAGGGCCTGCTGTCATTTCAGCTTATGCTGATTATGATTACGTTGATTCGAATTCAATTGTCGATCTGACATTTAGCCCTCCAGATGGAAGGCCGCAAACTGTTCTTGATTTTTCTTTAGGTCAACTTGATTCGATCGAAGGAGCTCGCGATGGAACAGGGACTCCTGTTTATCGGAGTCTTGCACAAAAAATTATCGATGGCCTCATTGTTCAAGGATGGTAATTTATGGAGCGTATTGAAAAAATTCAGTTTCATGCGACTGTTGATAACTTGTCAGAGATCTTGACTTGGGTTCATGAGCAGGTTCTTGCAGCTCCTTTAAGTAAAAAGCATGCGATGCACTTTGAACTTGCCTTGGAAGAGGCTATTGTTAATATTGTGATGCATGCTTATGAAAAGCAAGGAGGCTTAGTCGAAATTGATGTGAAATTAACATCTGAAGCATTAACGTTTACATTGACAGATCATGGGATAGCTTTTGACCCAGTTTCTGCTCCTGTAAAAGAAGAAATGCGGATTGAAGAGATGAGTCCCGGTGGATTGGGAGTTAAATTCATGCGCTTGTACTGTGATGCGCTTTCTTATTCTCGGTATGATAAGCGCAACGTGTTAACGCTTGTAAAAAAACTTACTTTTTCTTCCCAATAGAAGAGATCACTGCTTCTGTATCCTGTACTTCCGTAAGAAAATGCTGTAACACTTTAAGAATATATTTAGGCGCATTGTAGACCCCTGTTGTCATATAGACAATTTCAAGGTGGGGCTTATTTCCTTGTAAAAGAGAGATCATCGTTGTCGTTGTAGGTACATCCTCAACAAGTTGGGGAACAATCCAGATGGCGAATTGGTCATTGAATAATGTGACTTTATCAGGGGTTTCAATGATATGAAAATAGAGAGAGAGATTTTCCTCATTAACGGAATGCTCAAGTTCGGCGTTATTCAGTAATCCCAAATCGTGAAGAAGCTTGAGATCTACAAGAATGACCCCATCTGGAATCCACTTCAGCAAATTGGTGCTGAATTCTTGATAAGCCTCTTCTAAAATTACTGGGTTGATCATTGTGCCCTCCGTAGCATCCCATACCCCCGCTTTACCTAGTTTAGCTCTCGTATATACACCTTGTCAAGAGGTATCAACAAAAATTTTTAAGTTGTGCGCATATTTCCCTTATTTTATGATTTTAGTGGTCCTTAACAAAAGTTTTTAATGTTTCGGCTGTGTCAAAACCCTGGGGTTGGACGGAGGTAATATTATCAGTTTTAAATTAATAAAACGGCGAGTAAAAAGGGAACACACCC
>CAYWSY010000021.1:0-26788 GCA_964461105.1 uncultured bacterium | reverse complement strand
CAATCAACCCAAGCGCAAACCTCTCATTGTCAATACAGTCGTTCCTGCTCCCCCTAAACTCAACGCTCCAACACAACGCGCACCCCAAGCTCAACCAACTCCCGTTAAGTACACTCCTCCTAAACCAAAACCCCAAGCACCCGCAAAGCCTGCTCCTAAACCCTCCCCAAAAAAAGAACCTGCAATTGCAGATAAAAAAATCGCAACTCAAAAAAACCCCGTTAAACAAGAGCCGAAACCGCCACCACGCGCTAAAATTTCTGACTCATTAAAAAAAGAGCTCGAAGAGAGTCTTGCCAAATTAAACACTCCCGCACCACAACCTTCGACCAAAAAACATACCCAACCGATCCGACCCCATTCATTGCATATTGATAGCATCGATCTCAATACAAGTGAGGGCGATTACACAGCACAACTAGCAAACTCCCTGCATGACGCACTCAAACTTCCTGAGCTTGGAGAAGTCAAGATTCAATTAACCTTGCATCAAGACGGAACAATTGTTAAATTGGTTGTATTAAAAACAGAGAGCCAAAAAAACAAAGCCTATTTGGAAACCCATCTTCCCTATATTCGCTGTCCGCGATTTGAAGGGGCATACTCCAAAAAAAGCGAACAGACATTTACATTGACCTTCTGCAACGAATAAAATGGTTCATTCATAATGCTCAAGACACTCATTTTTTCCCTTTTCATTCTCGCAACGACTCTCACTCATGGAATGAATGAGATCAGAGTCCATCTTGAAACAGAAAATCAATTACCCCCCCTCTATCTCGGCCATCTCCAGAGCGTAAATGCCTCATTTGACAGATCCTACTTAGCCCAACTCGAAGCTGTAATGCAATACGACATCAATCATAGCGGCTCTGCTCAAGTGATGCCCCGATCTGCCGAAAAGGAAACGCTCATTAACGCAGAAACTCCTGCAGCAGCATTGCATCCCCATTCATGGAAAACCTACGGAGCCCATCACGTCATCAAATGGTCCGTCACAGGAAAAACTCTCCAAGCATCCACGCTCACAACAGCCTCCGGCGCTTTAAAACAATTCACCGGAATCCCACTTACAGGTGATCTCAATCAAGATAGACGGCAGATCCATAAACTTTCCGATGCAGTCCACAAAGCCTTCTTTCAAAAAGAGGGGATCAGTAATACCCGCATCCTCTTTTCCTACCAAGTGCGCAACCCCAGAGCCGATGGATCTGAATGGACAGCTGAAATCTGGGAATGTGATTGGGATGGCGCAAATACTCGCCAAATCACCCATGATGGAAGTTACTGCGTCAGTCCCGTGCTCGTTCCTCCAAGCTCCCGCTATGCCAACGACCGATTTATTTACGTCTCTTACAAACATGGCCAGCCCAAAATTTACCTCTCCTCCATTCACGATCGCTCAAGCAAGCGACTCATTGATTTGGGAGGAAACCAACTCCTTCCTTCCATCTCTCCCAAACGAGATAAAATTGCTTTCATTTGCGACGCCTCAGGAAGAACAGATCTCTTTATCCAACCCTTAAATCCAGAAACGGGAGACGTCGGAAAACCGATCCAGCTTTTCTCTTATCCCAGATCCACACAAGCCTCTCCCACATTTAGTCCCGACGGATCGAAGATTGCATTTGCCTCCGACAAAGATGGGGGGATCCGCATCTATGTCATTCCTTCAGCCACAAGCGGACATCGCCCGCAAGCACGCCTCATCTCCAAACAAAATCGGGAAAATTCATGCCCATGCTGGTCTCCTGATGGAACAAAATTAGCCTATAGTGCTAAAACAGGAGGAATACGGCAAATATGGATATACGACTTCGGATCAGACTACGAATGGCAACTCACATCGGGCCCTGGAAATAAGGAAAATCCCTTCTGGGCTCCCGATAGCTGCCACCTTGTGTTTAACTCCACCGACGACACTTCCTCAGAATTATATGTCGTTAATTTAAATCAACCCGAAGCAATAAAAATCACGCGCGGCCTTGGGAAAAAACATTACCCAACATGGGGCGCAAAGTAAAGGAATGAAAACAATGAAAATGATCAAATTAAGTATACTTTGTGCAGCTCTTCTTGCACTCTCTGCAAGTTGCAGCAGTGGAAACGGAAAAGGAACTGTGTGGGATGACGAGAGAACAGCTGGAAACTATAATCCCGCAAAATCTCTTTGGGGAAACGACTCCTCAGCACAAGACGATCTCTTTAATCCTTCTCAGGAAGATTTTCTAGCACTGAATGATGATGATCTCAAAGGAGCCTTTGTAGACAACGCCATCCCTCAACCAAAAAAATCTCCAGGCGATAAAGGAAGCGGCCTTCCAGGAATTGCAGGATTTCATGCTCCTTCGCATGCTGAATCTGCCGTTTTCAGAGCTGTCCATTTCAATTTAGATGACTTTGTTCTCCGAGATAAAGAGTCCATCAACGCGATTGAAAATATGGCAGCTTTCCTCCATTCCCACCCAAACATCTACGTCTTTGTTGAAGGACACTGCGATGAGAGGGGCCCTGAAGGATACAACCTTGCATTGGGAACACGCAGAGCTAACTACGTCCGCACAAAACTCATTGAAAAAGGGATCAACCCAGAACGGGTCCATACCATTTCTTATGGAAAAGAGCGCCCTGCAAATCTCGGACACAACCAAGAAGCATGGTCAATCAACAGACGAGCTGAATTTAAAATCTATCAAAAATCATAGTTGAAATGACGCACTTGCTGACATTATCTCTTTTTATGGCATTGACACTTGCAATTCCAACAGAAGCGCGGCAATACCGCGCTTCTACCGATGCAGTTTTAGATGACATTAGACTAGAATTGTCAGATCTGAAACATGAACTTAAAAGCGCGCTTGTCGATCTTAATTTGCTCGATGAGCGTGTCCGTAAAGACGCTCAAAAACCGCAAAACCCAACACAACCCTCACCAACGCAACTGACTGCCCTTGAAAAGCGCGTTGGCAACCTTGAAAAGCTTCTTGAAAAAGCAGTAGCCGATTTGCGCAACCTCAACACATCAACCACTCAAGCGCTTACCAAGATCCACGATCTCGAAAAAGAGATCACCATGCACGATCAACGATTCAGTGAAATCACTCAACTCAAAGGCACCCTTACCTCGATCTCCAAAGCCATTGGAACCCAGGCACCTACTGAAACCTCTTATCGCGTCAAAGCAGGGGACTCCCTAGAAAAAATCGCACGTAACCATAAGATTTCCGTCGATGACCTCAAGAAATTCAATCAATTACAAAGCGACCGCATCCTCATTGGCCAAGAACTCAAAATCTGCCAATAAGATAGGGATTTTCGATTCTGGAATTGGCGGCCTTACCGTCATGCACGCGATCCAAGCCCTCTTGCCCGAAGAAGAGATTGTCTACTATGCAGATACTGCGCATCTCCCTTATGGCAATAAAAGCCCAGAAGAAATCCGTAGCTACTTAAACCAAGCCATTGCATTTTTTACCGAGCAAGAAGTGAAACTTCTCGTCATTGCGTGCCATACCGCCTGCGCTGTTGGACTCAATCATCTGCGCACGCTATCACCCATTCCCATCATTGCTATTCTTGAACAAGGGATGGAACTTCTCATTGAGCATGCCCCTAATACAAACATCGCGATCCTTGCCACACAAACCACCCTCTCTTCAGGAGTCTATCAATCCAAGATCCAGACATCCTTACCCAAAACAAAGCTCACAGCAATCGCCTGCCCACAATTTGTCCCATTGATCGAAGAGGGATTTACCTCCCATCCTCTCACGCAGCTTGCCATTCACGAAACACTCAAGCCCTTAAAAAATCTTTCCCTCGACGCCATTTTGCTTGCCTGTACACACTACCCTCTACTTAAACCTGCATTCGAGAGAGAACTAGGAACTCATATTCCACTTCTAGACCCTGCCCAAATGTGTGCACAGACCACCCTAGCCTGGCTAGCAGCTCAACACTTACTGAACACAGCAAAGAAAGCGCCCAAACACCACTTTTACGTCACTGCAAATCCCGAAAAATTTCAAAACTTAAGCACCCGATTTCTTGAACAGACACAGCCAATTACTTAAGAGCGTATAGCCCCTCTCTTAAGTAGGAATCCAGCGTAATAATCACCCCATCAATCTTCAATTCCTTCATTCCTGCAAGAAGAGCTCTCTGCTCTCTTTCCATTGTCGGCTGATTTTCCATTTCCCAGACAACCTGGAACAATTTTTTCTCGCCCCGCCCCGTCTGCGCAAGAAAATCAATTTCATACCCTTCCGCTGTCATATAATAACTGACATCATAACCAGCACGCCTTAAATCCAAATACACAACATTTTCAAAAAGCCTTCCTAAATCGCGCTCATAATCCAATGTTACTGCACGAACCATCCCCGGATCGATCGCATATAACTTCTTCGGCTGAATTTGTTTTTTTCGAATTGATTGATCATAAGCAGAAACTGAAAAAGCTAAATAAGCATCTTCTATATATTCGACATATTCATAAAGAATATCTTTTCCAATCGCATATCCTTGACTTTTCAAATCATTGAAAAACTTATTCACAGAAAACGGCTTACCAGAACTATTTACCATCGATAAAATTAAATACTTAATTACTGCATGATTTTTTATCTGATGCCTTTCAATGATATCTCTATAAATCACAACATCGAGATATTCTTGGAGAGTTTTTTGTTTGACGTCTACATCAAATGTAGTAATTTCAGGAAATCCCCCATCGGAGAGATATTCATGAAACATATACATTAACTTGTCTTTTGTTCTGTTATCAAACAAACTGCGATCGATCGATGTTTGCTTTGCCAAAAGAAATTCATTAAAACTAAAAGGCCAGATTTCAACAGCAAGAGACCTTCCCCGAAGATTTGTCGCAATCTCTTTACTTAGCAATTTAGAAGACGAGCCCGTCAAAAAAATTTCCGCGCTTTTAGTGTCATGCAACCTTCTTACAACAAGCGGCCAATTCTTTACATTTTGAACTTCATCAAAGAATAGATAACATTTCCTGTCGTGATTTTCAGGGTACTGAGCGTAAAACGCATCGACTAACTTAGCCATCTTCAGCTCATTTAAAGGGAGCAACCGGTCATCTTCAAAATTAAGATATAAAATCGCAGACCGATTCACGCCCCCCTCTAGAAGCTTGAGAATCTGTTGATAAAGAAAAGTTGTTTTCCCTGAGCGCCGCATTCCAATTGCGACTTTGATCTTAGTTGGCGCCACGGGAAAGCTAGCTTCCCGAGACACAAGATCCTTTAACGCATTCAACTTGGCATAGAATTCTCCTAAGAGAACCTGAAGCACTGCACGCTCATCCACACCCACCCCCTTCCTTTCCAGAAGGAAACGAAACACTCCACATTCCCTTCCCTTAAGGAAAGCCTAACGCCATTCTTTCCTTTTGTCAAGGAAACTAAACTCAAAACTCATAGGCAAAAAGCACAAGATGCTTACAACCAATTACTTAAGAACATAAAACGCACCCCCATTTTCTCAAGACCGCGCACTCAGATGCTTGACCAGCAGCACAAATAATATTCCTAGCCCAAGCGCATTCAACCCCGTTGCAACACCTAAAAATAACAATATCTTGTTACTCTTCTTTGCAAGGAGCATCAATCGTTGGCGAACCATTTTTTCAAATGGAGATTCCGACTCATGCCAGGCACCTGAATATAAATGACGAGCCCAAATAGCAAGGGAATCCTCCGGAGCATCGAAATAATAGGCAGGGAATACAATATCCCGATTTCCCCCCTGGTTCCCCACTTGTTTAATCGACTCACCAAACATCCAAAACGTACGGTGCAACACCCGATTTAACATCGCATCTACATCCGTTCCTGGATAATCCAGTGCGATCTGATCCCACTGATCACTCAACATCTCCATACACTTGAGCAATACAGGGTGGCCTGCACGCACACCAATCAAATTATTCGTCGGAAAAATACATGACGGCAAACTGCTTGTATAGGGCATATCGATTCCACAAAACAAATCATAAGCGCTAATCATCGGATCAAATGCTTTAATACACTTCACATCGTGATCTATATAAATGCCCCCTTCACGATACAAGATCTCATATCTCAATATATCTGATTTCTCCCCATAATTATCACTACTCTGAAAACACTTCTTGAGCTTCAAAAAGTCGAGATCTTGAATCATGAAAGTCTGCATCCCAGGACAAGGAGTGGGGCGTTGGCGGTCCGTCCAAAATTTAACTGTCCAATCAGGATGCTTTGCCATCCATCCTCGTACATTTTCAACTGACGCACGAGGGAAAGGACGAGAGCCTATCCAAATAAAGTGCATCACCTTTGGGATCCGGACCACTTCCGAAGATTCTGAAAGGAACTCCTTGCCAGCATCGTACATCCCTTTAAAAATTCTTAAATGCTCAAAATCCTGCTTTGTTTGCACATAATTCCATGTCGCCCGATCTTTTCCACTTAACGTTTCAAAATCACCTGCAATAGAGCTAACTACAGTTTTTTTCTTTCCACTTCCCGCCAAAAAAGGATGCGCACACTTTAACATCAAACAGACCAAAGCCTTTTTCATATTTTTCCCCTAATTTTTTTGAACCGGCACGAGTAGAGCTGCATCAAACAGAGTCCCAAAATAACGCAATTTACAGATAATACACCAATTACAACACTCATCATGTTGTGACTTTTCTGCTGAATCTTTCCAAGCGCACGTTTTCCAAGCTTAACAAAAGGGGAGACCTGAATCCGATTCATATCCCACAGACTTCCATAAAAATGTTGCGAATAGATAGAAGGCATTCCACTTTTTGAAAAAAAGTATGCAGCGGGCAACACAATATCCCGATTTCCATTGATTCCAAGCGTCCCATCCAGCGCATCGGTCAGAGCAATATAGGTACGATGCATCACAATCTCAGTTCGCGAATAATCATCCCGTCCCCGAAATTTCCTTTCCAATCCATCCCATCTCTCAGAAATCAATTCGATCACTCGCTGCACGGTCGGATGCCCAGGGCGCGACCCAATCAAACCATTTCCACACGTCACATTGCGTCCGACAAATGGCTCATGCGGAGTCTCTAAACAACAATAAAAATCATATCCCCGATGTAACCCATCAAAAGGACGAAGACAATTCGCATCATGATCCGCATACACCCCCCCTTCCCTTAGCAAAATTTCAAATCGAAGAAGATCTGACTTTTCAGCCCAATTCTCAGAGGCATGATAGAGCTTAGCTAACTGGCTAAAATCTTCATCTTGAATCTGCACCACCTCCATCCCTAAACAAGGAGGTTCCCGATCCCGATCAGTCCAAAACTTCACTTTCCACTCAGGATTCAGCGCCATCCATGTTCGGACATTTTCAACAGACTGCAACGGGAAAGGATTGGGGCCAAGCCAGATAAAATGCACTACAGGAGGAATGACATACGCCCCCTTTGCACCCTCTTGGTTGCGATACTGCTGCATATAATGATCACGCGCACGCATCAAAAATTCAATATCACGCGCCTGAGCCACATGTCGAAAATGAGCTGTATCACGTCCCATTAATCCATCAAAATCCGACAAATCCTGTGCATATAGCCCAATTGAACATACAAGTAACACGATGCCATAGATCCAACTCATGAAAGCCCCTTATCTGATTACCAACATCCGTCTGATCACCAATATTCCCAGGATCACGTTCAAAGCACCCAATCCACAAGCCCATAAAAATGCGGCAGATAATTGGGACTGCACTCCAGAGAAGCTCTCAAAGAGCTTTTGATCTGGTTCATTTTTTTTCCAACTCATCTCATGAGCATGCACCGTATAAACGGCCTGCTGTTCTGCAGATCCATTAAAATAATAGGAGGGGAACACAATCGAATTAAACCCCTCACTGTTTAATCCTAATTCCACACCTCGATTCAGTGCACTCCCCACACGGTGTTGCATCCGGTAAAGAATATCTCCACTTGTTTTTCCTGGATATTGCTCCTCAACCCGCTTCCAATTCTTTAACAACCAATCAATGGTATGAACGAGTACGGGATGCCCAGGCACAGCCCCAACCACATGCGTTCCCACATTGACAGAAGAACTGAGCAACGACCCCTCCAACGGCTCTAACCCACAAAAGAAATCATACCCTTTTTGCAGAGTGTAAAGCGGCTTTACACAGCGCACATCATGATCGAGATAAACCCCACCCTCCGCGATTAAAATCGCGCTGCATAAGACTGCCGCTCGCTCAGCATAGTTATCTGCTTTGTAATAAAGCTCTTCGAGCTCTAAGTAAGGAAGCTGATCAACAATCACAAGCTCCATTCTTGGGTCAGGGAGCATCCTCTCTTTATCCGTCCAAAACTTAAAAAACCATCCAGGATGCATCTCGATCCAGCGAGACACATGCTTCATTGATTCCTCCGGAAAAGGCTTCGGCCCCAACCAAATGAAATGCAGGACCTCTGGAATACGCCCCTCCCTTGCCTCAGTTTTCTCAAAACAATCTTTAAAAAATGTCAATCGATCCCAATCCTCTCGGGTCTTAAGAGCGCTCCATGCTGGAGTTCCCTTTCCCATTAACACTTCAAAATCGCCCTGCTCTGCATTTAAGTTCACAAATAAAAGAGCAATCCATAACCATCTTAGCATCATGATCCACGGGTAAAAATTGATAGAAAATCCTATCTCTAAAATGCGATTCCCGTCAATGATACATGACGATTTGACAAAAAAAACACTTGATTTTGAGCACCCCCTCAGACTAATCTGCATAAATTATAGGATTAAGGACGTGTAATGGCTAAAGCGCTCATCATTGTCGAGTCGCCAGCAAAAATCAAAACGCTAAGAAAGATTTTAGGCTCAAACTACATTTTTGAGTCATCGATCGGCCATATCCGCGATTTGCCAAAAAAGGGCTTTGGCATCGATGTAGAGCACGACTTCGAACCTGAATATGCCGTCCTCCCAGATAAAAAAGAAGTCGTCGAGAAACTCAAAAAAGCCGCAAAGACCGTCGATCTTGTCTATCTCTCTCCCGACCCTGACCGCGAAGGGGAAGCGATCGCATGGCATATTGCCGCCATCCTTCCTAAAGGAACCAAAACCAAACGCGTCACCTTCAACTCCATTACAAAAGAAGCCGTTCTCGAGGCGCTCAAGCATCCCCGTGCGATCGATCAAGCCTTAGTTGATGCCCAGCAAGCCCGCCGCCTCCTGGATCGAATCGTCGGTTATAAAATCTCCCCGATCCTTACCCGCAGGGTCCAAGGCGCAAGAGATGGAGGCCTATCTGCAGGAAGAGTCCAATCAGTCGCCCTTAAAATGGTCGTTGATAGAGAAAAAGAGATCGACGCCTTTATCCCTGTCGAATATTGGAATATCGGCTCGATCCTCCAAACAGACAAAAATGCACAACCCTTCCACACAACCCTCTATTCTGTCGATGACAAGCGCATTGAAAAAGAACCCATTCCCGGCAAAGATGTCTACACCATCTCCAATGAGCAGACTGCCCAAGAGATCGTCTCTAAACTTCAAAACGCTGCTTACCACGTCGAAAGTGTCGAAAAGAAAGAAAAAAAGCGCAATCCCGTCGCACCCTTTATCACCTCCACTCTGCAGCAAGAAGCCAGCCGCCATTACGGCTTTTCCGCTTCCCGCACCATGGGTGCCGCGCAAGGCCTCTACGAAGGGATTGACCTAGGAAATGAGGGAACAGAAGGTTTGATTACCTACATGCGTACCGACTCTGTCCGCATCGCCCCAGAAGCCATCGATGCCGCACGGAATTACATCGCAAAAACCTACGGAAAAGAATACCTTCCAGCGGAAGGACGACAATACAGCACTAAGAAAAGCGCTCAAGACGCCCACGAAGCGATCCGTCCAACCAATCTGTTGCATCCCCCAGAATCGATCCAAAGCTACTTAACGCCCGATCAATTCAAACTCTATCAGCTCATTTGGCGCAGATTCCTCGCCTCACAAATGACCCCAGCCATCTACGACACCGTTTCCTGCGATATCGGCACCAATAAAAACATCCTCCTGCGCGCCACAGGATCGATCATCAAATTCAAAGGCTTCCTCGCCGTCTACGAAGAAAAACACGATAAAGCCGACGACAAGGAAGACCAAGACAAAATCCTCCCACCTCTTGAACCGGGGCAAAAACTCCTCCTCCTCGAGGTACAATCCAACCAAGCCTTCACACGCCCCCCCCCTCGCTTTACAGAAGCCTCCCTCGTGAAAGAGCTTGAAAAATCTGGCATTGGCAGACCATCGACCTATGCCACGATCATGAATAAGATCCAGAGCCGCGATTACACCGAGAAAGAAAAAGGAACCCTCAAGCCCACAGAACTTGGCAAAGTCATCGCACAGATGCTCGAAGACAACTTCAAAATGATCATGGACATTGGCTTTACAGCCGCCATGGAAGATGAGCTTGAAAATATCGCGGAGAATCAAAAAGAGTGGAAAGCCCTTATCCGCGACTTCTGGGAAAAGTTCATTCCCACAGTAGAGACCGCCGAAAAAGAGGCCCATGTCCCCCGTGTCCTCACCGACATCGACTGCCCCGACTGCGGCAAAAAACTCCAAAAAATCTGGTCTCGGCAAAAATACTTCTACGGCTGCTCCAACTACCCCGACTGCAAATTCACAGCCCCGCTAGAAGCCCTTAATTTTGATCGATCTGAATACGACCCCTCCTTTAATTGGGATCAACACTGTCCCAAATGCGACAGCCCCATGCAAATGCGTTTTGGCAAATTCGGACCCTTCCTTGGTTGCACCAAATACCCTGAATGCAAAGGGATCGTCAACATCCCGAAAAAAGGGGAGACCCCCTCAGCCGACATGCCCACCTGTGTAGCAAAAGGCTGCGACGGCAAAATGGTCCAACGCAGATCTCGATTCGGCAAACCCTTCTTCTCCTGCTCAAACTACCCCGATTGCGACGTCATCGTCAACCACCTCGAAGACCTCGATGAAAAATACCCCGACCACCCTAAAACCCCTTACGTCAAAAAGCAAAAATGGGGCAAAAAAGGAACCAAAGCCGCAAAAGCAACCGAAGCAAAAACATCGAAGAAGAAAACAGCTGCAAAGAAAACAACACGCAAGCAGCCCGCACTCACCCTATCGCCAGCACTCCAAGCCATTACTGGAGAAAAAGAGCTCTCCCGTCCTGAAGTTGTAAAAAAAGTCTGGGAGTACATCAAAGCCAATGACTGCCAAGACAAAAAGAACAAACGGTTAATTGTTCCCGATGCCAAACTATCCAAAGTGATCGGCAAAGATCCCATCGACATGATGAAACTTGCCGGCCACCTCGGCAAACACTTATCTTAAATCAAAAATGTATCAGCTCTTTATTAAATCCATCTTTTGCATTGCAAGCCTTGCTACCTTTCTTTTGCATGGTGAAAATATCGCAATTTTGACCGTTCCAAAATCTGGAACTGGATTATTAGCAAAAACAATCCTCCAAATTACAAAAGAGCCTCCCATTCTAGGCACGACAGTTTCCATTGGAAACAATCATATCTTATTCCACCACCTGTGGCCAGGGTTAGAGTCAGTTCGAACATCGCCTGATTGGAAAAAAATCATTCTTCTCCGCGATCCTCGAGACATGCTCATTTCAATGATGTACTGGGTTGAAAAAACTAATGATTGGGGAGGGGGCATCTTTTCCCCGTCAGAATTGGAGTCATTTCATGCCCTTTCCCACGATGAAAAGATCACAGCCTTGATCCTTCTTCCAGAAAGGTTGCAAGGACCTCCTTATTTTATTAAAACTGTTCTAAGATGGATCCAAGAGCCAGACGTCAAGGCCTTTTATTTTGAGGATCTTGTTGGAGAGCGGGGAGGAGGGGATCGAAATAAACAGATCAACTCCATTTCAAAATTATCCAAACTCTTGGGCTATTCTCTCACTGAAGAAGAAATTGGTCTTATTTCCGATGATCTATTTGGAAATACAGCAACATTTCGAAACGGAACAATCGGAGCTTGGAAACACGAATTCAATGACGACCACAAACAGCTATTTAAAGAGCAATTTGGCACAGCCCTCATCGAGCTTGGCTATGAAACAGATGATGAATGGTAGAGGTTGCAGTTAGTCATCGACTGCCTCTTATTTTAAAGTTATGCAGGATCTCCACTTGCTTTAACCCCAAAATGCGATTGATTAATCTTCCTGAATCATTGACTCGGGAATCATGTAGCCCCACTTCTGGAACATGTCCGCATAGGGACGAAGCCTTGAAATAACTAATCTTGTGGCATCTTGTAAAAACCGATTAGACAGCTCTCGCTTATCAATATGACACCCATGAAATAGACTATACTCGTCATACTGTGAAAAAACAGTTAAGCCAGAAATATTTTTTTCCACGTTTGTTTTATTTAAAGACCTTTTCAACACTTCTCTGTCCTTACCATCTATAAAAATAAAAAAACCACTTTCCAAAGAATCAAATAAAAAATCAAAATCATCCACAAATTCTTCATATTTTAAAACGATCACTTTTTGACTCTCATAAATCAACCGATCAACACAATAGAATGAATTCACTTGCAATTGAACAATTTCATCTATTGTTTCTAACGCCTTTTCTTCTCCAAACATCGTACTATTGACCCGATAAAGCGACACACAAGCATCAATCGGGTTGCGCATCGTTACCACGTAAATAACATCCTCTTCTAAAGCATTTAGATGATGGCTCTTTACCACTAAATTTAATCGATTTTCTAGCCAAGGGCGGTGATCCTCATATTCGAAAAGAAATCTCAAGACATTATAAACGAAGGTGCTCCCTGTCCGAAGAGGCGTAATGAGACAAATTTTTCTCCCTACGAGAAGAGGATATTGATGCGTTCTTTCTTGAACAAATGTGCGTAAATCGACAAATTCTTCTTCTGAAAATCCTTTAGAAAACCCCAGAAAAAGAAATAAAGGTAGCAATACTCTCAACAGCTTCATCTATCGCAACTCCTGTTTAAAGGATTCATGTAAATCACAAGGAATTTGGATGCTCACTCATGTCTTGCCATTCGGCAATGGTCGTTCGCTCCGAATCCAAATTCTTAAGGCCCCTCTTTGTCAAAAAAACCATTTTACACATACTCTTAAATGAGATATTCTCCAATAAGAAAAACAGATCTATCAGCCCTGATTAACCTTCGTCACACTTTTAAAAATGATCCTAAAACAACTTCTTTTCTTTACTCTCTTTTTAAACTACGCCTTACTCAATGCATATAATGCCGTAGTCCCGTATAACGAACTTCCCCCTCCCGCAAAACCAATCACTCAAGCAGGCGATTTCCTAATTCTCGAAAATCCCAGCGATTCCGGGATGTTTGCTGTCTTTAATTCCGTCTTAGGAGCCTTAAACCTATATGAACATGGCAGCTATGCTGGTCTAACCGTTAACCTGAACAGTGGTCGCTATCTAGACATTTCTCTAGGGCCTAATTGGTGGGAATATTTTTTTAAACCTATTTATTTAGGACAAGAAATTGGACCTTCACATACGTTCTCATTAGCAGAATACATGCATCTTGCTCTCATCGACTGCCCTAAAAAAAGAATTCAAGCCAACAAATTGATCCAAAAATACATCCATTTGCAACCCCACATCCAAGACGAAATAGAAATCTTTTCTCGCCAATACTTTTCAGGCCATTATATGATTGGAGTGCATCATCGAGGAACTGATAAAATAGACGAAGTCCCCATCGTTTCTTATGAAAAAACATATGCAACTCTGCTTAAAATCATCAAGCAGCTCCCGCGTTCAGCCAAAAATAACTTTCAAATCTATGTCGCAACAGATGAACAACAATTTCTAACGTTTTTAGAAACGCGATTTCCTAATCGGATCATTTCAAGCGAGATTGCCAGATCAACTGATGGAACCGCTCTACACTCATATATGACACCGTTTTATCAAAGCACATACGAAATGGGCAAAGGAGCTGTGATCGACTGCATTTTGTTATCAAAATGTGCTGTTTTAATACGCCCAGGAGCATCCAGCTTGAGCTGGATCTCTTCCTGCTTTAATCCAGAAATGAAGGTCATTAATCTCTAAGAAGCACCGCCTCTCATTTTCTTGAGTAACCGATTAGAAATCTTCAAAATCCTATAGGCTCGCGCGGGAAGATACTTTTTAAGGAGTTGCTTTGCTTCAACTGAATTAAAAGTAAGATGCCTGCAGATCCGATTCAGACAACACCAAAAATCAAAAGCAAGCGCGTGAAATACACAGCGTAAAGGCTCCTCTTGCTTAATCTGTAAGGGAAGTATGCGCTTTGATTGCTGTCTTTTTCTACAATGATCCATATCCAATACTTTTGTTAACCCAATAGACTCTGGTAACCCACCATATACAATAGCTACTTTACAAGGAATGCGGATCACCTGAAATTTTCTCCCAATTCGCCACCATAGATCCCAATCACAGTTACGTGCAAAAATAGGATCTTCATCATAGCCTCCCACAAAATCAATCGCCTTTCTTTTGATCAGAACTGAATTATTTGCGATAAAATTAAAAGAAGAAATGTTTGCCCATTTCCATTTTCCTCCAAGAACCTCTACCTTCTTACATTCTTTACCCCAGAACATTTGAGCAAGTCCATACACCATCCCACAAGAGGGGCGGCTCTTTTCAATGGCCACGTAGAGATCTTCTAGTGCGTTAGGCTCCCATACATCATCATCAAACATAAACGCAATGTACTTCCCTCGACTCTGTGAAATTCCAAAATTGTACCTCTTTGCAGGAAGACCTGAATTTTTCTTAAAATGAAAAAATCGGACACGAGGATCCTTCTTTGCAATTTCAAGACAAAAATCCTTTGTTGAATCAGTTGAATAATCATCAATTAAAACCAGCTCAAACTTCATAAACGTTTGATTTAGAATCGATTCCACTGCTCTTTTAACAAGGACCTCGGATGACCCCTCTTGTCGAAATCGATTATATGTCGATACCACAACAGAAATGGGCGGGACCTCCTGTTCCTTAGAAAAGGTATAATACACAAACTCATCATCATCCAACTGCCCAGACATTAAGCTCATCCCAGTAAAACTTTTCACGTGAGCGTACATCAAAAAAAATTCAAAGTCTTGCACAAAAATATCTAAATGAAAAGAATGTACTTTTGCTTAACCAGGAACATCGCTAATGCAACTTTTTCGCCCAACTTATGAAGTTGAAGAATGTCTTGACGCCATTCGAAATGTGCTCTCTACTGGCTGGACTGGACCTGGCCCTCAATGCCAACAATTCGAAGCTTCGTGGAACCAATTTACAGGAGCATCATTTTCCCATTTCCTTAACAGTGCTACCGCAGCCTTACATATCGCTGTTAGAATGCTTGATTTACCTAAAGGATCTAAAATCTTAACAACTCCGCTTACCTTCGTGTCCACAAATGCTGCTATCCTGTATGAAGGCTACGAGCCAGTGTTTGTCGACATCAATAAAACCGATTTGTCCTTAGATAGCACTGATTTTGTGAATAAAGCCGCTGAACATGAAGCTAAAGCAGCGCTCTGGGTTCATTATGGCGGACAAGCATCTCATCATTTCAATCACATCATGGATTTAACCACAGGCCCATTAAAAGGGCTCCAAATCATCGAAGACTGCGCACATGCATGCGGAGCGTATTATCAAAACGGAGCCAGAGTCGGCAGTCGACTCGACACTATTTCCTGCTTTAGTTACCAAGCAGTAAAAAATCTGCCAACATTTGATTCTGGCATGATCTGCTGTCCAACAAAAGCACAGATAGATCGAGCCAAACGACTCGCTTGGCTTGGCATTGACAAAGATACATTCGCTCGATCCCAATCAGCCCAACATGGAGTCTACCAATGGTGCTACGATGTTCCTGAGCTAGGCTGGAAATACAATGGCAACGATATCGCAGCTGCAATTGCAAACACCCAACTTAAATACCTAGACCGAGACAACAACGCCCGTCGCACTCTTTATCAAAGATACCAGAAAAATTTTGATTGCACCCCACATATCCAGCTCATCCAACACACTCCGCAAAGCTCTCATCACTTGATCGTCATCCAGGTTAAAAATAGAGATGAAGTCATTACCGCGCTAAAGAAAAAAGGAATTGCTCCCGGAGTGCATTATTTACCCAATTATCAATTTCCCATTTTCAAAACGTTTTATGTGCAAGGAAGTTGTCCAAATACAGAGCAAATTTCCTCTGAAATCATCAGCTTACCCAACCACATTCAACTCACACCATCTGAAATTGACCTCGTTTGTGAGACAGTTATTCATGCTGCACGATCTTAAATTAGTTGAACTGGAGCTCCGCAATTTCACACACCTGCACACGCTGTTTTCCGTACGCACACATCCTGATGTCAGCAAGTATTTAAGAGGCCCTCCTCCTCACAGCTTCACCGAACATATCGCCTACCTAACTCGTCTCGGAACTAACAAGAAATTTTACCTCGTTGAGCTACAAAGTTCTTGCTGTTTTAGTATAGATTCTTCTTTTTGTGGTTACTTCCAACTTACCTATTCAGATGAGTCCATTGAAATGGGAATTGCGTTAAGTCCCAAATTCAGCAACAAAGGAATTGGGTCTAAAGCGATGAGTCTTTTACTAACAATGTTAACACAGGACGAAAAAGCTAAAGACAAATCTTTGATATTATTTGTTAAAGCTGACAATCCACGAGCAATTGCTCTATATAAAAAACATGGATTTATGTGCTCAGAACACATAAACGAATATGGCGAATTTCTTATGAGAAGAAACTTATCCTGAATAAGCTTCCGCGGCATATTTTGTCAGCACGTCATCGACAGGACCAAGGCATTTGATGACTCCTTTTTCTAACCAAAGGGCTTTATTACAGAATTCACGAATTAAGGTCACATCGTGAGAAGAAAAAACCATGATTTCCGATTCTCTTACTAAACTCTTAATTTGAAGCTTTGCCTTCTCCATAAATCGGGCATCCCCGACATTGACCACTTCATCCACAAGTAAAATTTCAGCAAACACATTTACAATAATTCCAAAAGCCAAACGCATCCTCATTCCTGTGGAATATGTTTTAATTGGCATGCCCATAAAGTTACCCAATTCAGCAAATTCTTCCACTTTAGGTATGATTTCATGGATTTTAGACTTAGAAAGACCAGAAATCAATCCGCGCATCTTAATATTTTCATATCCATTAAGCTCTTGATCCATCCCCATCGTGATATCAAAAAGGCAATTCAGACTCCCTTTTACAGTGACTGATCCCGCAGTTGGCTCATAGATTTTAGCAAGGACCTTAAGCAGAGTTGATTTACCAGCTCCATTATGTCCAATCAGCGCTAAACGGTCTCCCTTTCTCAACTGCAAGGAAAGGTTGCGGATTGCCTGAACTGAGAAGGACTTGCCACCCCGTTCTAATAATCCCCCTGTTGCAAAGTTAAGCACAGTGTTTTTAATCGAGCGAGCATCTGATCCATAAATCGGATAGGTCAATGAAACATCTTCAAGATCAATCTTAGCCATGCACGTATCCTATATGAAAATATACCTCTTTCCGGTTCAAGGGCCCCTAAAGGGCTGAATTGAAAGCTTTTTGGAGCCTTTGAACTGGAAGAGGCATATAACTACATTAAATTTTGCAAAAAATGATCTAACACCTTTGCCTGCTTCTCGTTATCAATTAATTGCCTAATCGTCTGCGCACAATCACATTGAATTTGATGCCGAAATGCACGATCCGAAAGATATCTCTCCAATTTCGCATGAAATTCTGCATAATCATCAAAAAAAAATGCCGTTCTTCCCTCAATACACCAATTCATGAGTCGACTTCCAAGAGAAAAAGATCGATTCAAAAAAACGGGGCGCCCTTTTGCAAGACTTTCCACAATCGTATACCCAAATCCTTCAGATTGTTTGATGTGAATCGTGGCACAGCTCTCATTGATCAAGGAAAAAACTTGGTCATGCTTAACATGCCCATTCCCATCAGGCTTTGGATAGGATTGGATGATAACTTGAGGAAAATCGACAATACACTTCCTTACGATATTTTCAAAAACCAATGCGCTTTTCTTAAATGCAGCATTATAGTGAGCAATATAGCTGTTAATTTCTAAAGAATCTGTGACCCCTTCAAACTCCATCCTATCGAAATCAATCCAAGGGATCCAAAATACGATGTTTGTTTTTTTTCTATCAAAGCGCCTTGCCGTATAAGCATCGACAGCAATCAGGTTTTTAACCCATTTTTTATTATACCGCGTATCATTGTTTCCCGAATAATGAGCAATTTTGGGAGACACTCCTCGAGTTTTTATTAACATGTTAGACAGCTGAAAAATACTTTTCTCTACCTCAAGACAATTCACAAAAAGAACATCGGGAGGGTTATTAAAAAACTCGTCATTTTCAATGACTTCAACATTTTCCAAAAAATAACGGCAATAGTCTGGCGATTCTGAAAAAAAAGAAACAAAAGAGCTTTCTAACGGATTCTTTTTTAAAAACGTTCCGTAAGTAATTTTAGGCCCATGATTTGGCGCATTCGGATCAAAAGACTCGCCTGGAACGACCATCGTATGCCCTAAACGCTGAAGAGCCAACGCCATCGACTGTACAAGAGTCGGATGCATTTGAGGGAAAAAAATGCGTAATTTTTTTGAGTGAGCAACCTGCTTACCTTTTAAGTGAGCAAGTAACTCAACCTTATCCTTCCGAATCCAAAACGTCACCCCCTGCCCCTCGGTAAAAACAACTTTTTCGTAATTCACAGGCGTATTGATCTTATACCACCCATAAATCTCCGGAGCAATATTGGTATCATGTGCCACAATGATTGGAACTCGATCAAATAATTCATTTATAAGATCCCCGCGCACATGAAAGCGGGGATCGACAAAAGCCACATCGAATGCTTGATCTTTAAACAACTCATTACAAATGTCTTTATATTCAAGAAGATACGCCGCATTATATAAAGCAGGGTCCTTCTGATGAACCACACTGAGCATCTCAGCATACTTCAAATGGTCGCTTCCATGTTTAATAATAGGAATCCAATGGTCATAACACCCCAATAACTTCCGCCCACGTTCAACCCAATCTTCCGATTGACCCGGCAAAAGAATTTCACAAGATGTCACTTCCTGACAACGATCAAGAAAGTACTTCGTTCCATCGCTGATCCCAAATTCAAGCATTTTATCAATCTTCTCCAACTGGAAAAGCTTATCAAAATGAACAATGTAATCTGTATAGGGATCGGATGCGAGAGATTGCGCATTCAGCTCATTGACACTCAAAGCAGAGGACGTTCCCCATAAAATCAGCGCACTCAAAACGCCCTGAATCAACTTTTTAACAATACTTTTCACAATTAATCCACCCAAAAAGCAATTCTCGCACGATGCTTGGAAAACAACATGAAACTTACAAAGCATCCTACCAAAGCCAAACAAAAACTCACGACCCAACTAATTACCGCCGGTTCCTGACCAAGCAAAGGAGAGCGCACAATATCTAACAAATAGGTTAACGGATTGTACCTCAACACCCCAGGATTTTGATCAAGCAATTTGGGCATCCAAGAGATCGGTGTGATAAAAAAAGCAACCTGAACACAAGAAGTAATAATTGGCACCATATCGCGAAAGCGAGTGCACACCACACTAGCACACAAACAAATCCAATAGACATTCAGTAAAAATAAAAAAAAGCCAGGGATCATCAGGACCACTTTCCATCCTGGAGTAAATTTAAAAAACAGACATACCAAAACAAAAACCACTAAATTATGAAACAAGCAAACGCTTTGTCTGACAAAAAATTTAAAGATGTAAGTATGATAAGGAAGGCTTGTTTGCTTAATAAATCCAGCATGAACCTTAAAAAGATCTGCAGATTCGATCACACTTCCAGAAAGAAATGTCCAAAACACAAAACCTGCAGTAAAAAAAAGCATGTATTCATCGAGCTGTTGATGGAATAGGCGACTAAAAACAGCTCCCATCATCATGACAAAAATCAACAAACTTAAACTAATCCACCAAGGACCCAAGACAGAACGACGGTAGCGTTGTTTGACATCCATCGACCCCAAATGCAACCACAATTCAGATTGCAGAAAAGTCTTCTTTAAATCTTGGCATGCGAGTTTAAATTGAGACACCACTTATTCCTCTTTACTTTTCGCGGCCAAGCATACAAAAGAATTCGATTTATCGCAGCTTTTTTCAAAAGTTGACTGGAGATAGGTTCATAGCACGAATCACTTCTTCTGGTGTTATTCCACGAATGCACTCCATCGTCAAACACCCCTTCCGTTTAAAACATGGAGCACAAGGAACAGTCTTCGTTAGAACAATTGACCGAGAATTAATAGGTTTCCATCGATTCAAACGATCCATTCCTGTAAAAAGAGAAATCGTAGGAACTTCAAACGCACTCGCAATATGCCCGGAAACAGAATCGACTGAAATCATGAATTGAGCATGTCGAATAACGGAAACAAACCCTTCCCAATCCAACAAGTCGCTCAAATCAACAGCCCTATCGACCCCTTGAATCACTCTTTGAATGGCTCTTTTTTGGTTCTGTCCCTTGCCTGTAAATAAGACAACATATCCCTCTTTTACACAATGATCCAAAACAGCTTTCCAATGCTCTTCTGGCCATTCTTTTACAGACAGACCAGCGCCCATATGGAAGACACAGTATTTATCTTGCATATCCTTATAAAAAGTTCCTCCCACATCACTCAACACCGGTTGTGCTCTCACAGGCACTCTTAGATTCAAAAATTGAAGAAGACGCAGCTGATCATCAACAATACTCCGATCACAATCTTCCCAATCAAGAGAGTGTGTTAGCAAAGACCCAAATCCTCCACTTGTGAACCCGAGTCTCAAAGGGATCCCAGCGCTCCATAAAATAGGAATTGAATTAGGAAAATAGGGATACAAATCAATTGCAATATCATAGGCTTGCAAGCGAATCTCAGAAATCACATCGAAGCGCTGTTTTAAATAGTGCCACACCTTTTTGAGTCTTGATTCAGCCGAACGATTTAATTTCCAATGATCAAGAACATGAATCTGATCTACAAAAAGCAACCCCTTTACCACTGGCTGAGACCAACTCCCCAATAGGACGTCAATTTGAGAGTTAGGAAATTCTTGCTTTAAAGCAGCTAAAAATGCAGTAGACAGTACCACATCCCCCATATGCGCCAAATGGCACACCAAAATCTTTTTAACCTTTGAGAGACAGATATCACTTCTTGTTTTAGATCCAAACCTTTGCTTTAAAGACAACGCCCAATCGATAGCTCTTAGAAAATAAACACCTAGGCGATTCCTAACCAAGTACTTTCCTTGCCTACCCCAATTCAAAAATGCCCCCTCTTTGAACTTGCACCTTTCATAGATGATGCCAAACACTCTTGAAAGAGTATACTGAAATAACAGATCTGTTATAAACTCACGCAGATCCTTTTTTTAAAGCTGCTTGAGTGTGCCTATGAAAATTGCTCATGTTTACGATTGGCTAGTAACCATCGGGGGCGGGGAAAAAAACCTAGCTCCAATGCTCGAAGTATTTCCAGCTCCAATTTATACACTTGTTCACGATGCAAAACGGTTAAAAACCTCCCCTTTTGCAAATCATGAGATTCATTCTTCCTTCTTACAAAAACTACCTTTTGCAAAACGATTCTACCGTTATTACCTCCCTTTATTTCCTCTTGCAATTGAACAGTTTGACTTAAGTGAGTATGATCTGATTCTATCGACATCGCACGCTGTTGCCAAAGGGGTTCTTACTCATTCTCACCAACTGCATTTATGCTATTGTTTCACCCCGATGCGCTATGCTTGGGATTTGACCCATCGCTATTTAGAAGGCGTTCACGGAATCCAAAAGGCAATTGCACGATGGTCGCTGCATTATTTAAGAAACTGGGATATTGCAAGCGTTGGGAGAGTAGATCACTTTGCTTCCAATTCCCGTTACACTGCTAAACGAATCAAGAAAACTTACGGAAGGGAAGCTACAGTGATCTATCCTCCTGTTGACACTCACTTAATCTCACTTTGTCCTCAAAAAGAAGACTATTATGTGACTGTATCTCGTATGGTTCCTTATAAAAAAATAGACCTAATCGTAGAGGCTTTTACTCATCTTCCTCATAAGCGACTTATCGTGATTGGCGAAGGACCTGAAATGAAAAAAATTAAGGCAATTGCAACTAAAAATGTTGAAATCATAGGCTATCAGTCTGATGATGTCGTTCGTCAATACCTCGGACGAGCAAAAGCATTTGTCTTTGCAGCTGAAGAGGATTTTGGGATTGTTGTCGTAGAAGCTCAAGCAGCTGGAACTCCCGTTATCGCTTTTGGAAAAGGAGGGGCTCTGGAAACAGTTATTCCCGAAATAACAGGAGTTTTTTTCCCTGAGCAGACCGCTGCAAGCTTAATTGAAACACTCATTCGTTTTGAGAAACTAAGCTTTAATCCCGAGGTGATTCGTCGCCATGCAGAAACATTTAGCCTTGACCGATTTAAAAGGGAATTTAAAAACTTTGTCGAGAGAAAAACAGAGGAACATCATGAAAGTTGTCATTCTCGCCGGAGGTAGTGGAACGCGCCTCTGGCCCTTTTCCCGCAGCTCTTTTCCAAAACAATTTTTGCATTTTGGAGATGGTCAGTCTCTTCTTCAAAAGACAATCAAGCGCTTTCTCCCTGCTGTTCATCCTAATGATATACTTGTAGTCACGAACCAAAGCTATTATCATTTGGTTAAAACACAAATTACCGCTTTAGATCAACGACTTGAAAACCAAATTCTAATCGAGCCAGAGAAAAAAAATACAGCTCCTGCAATTTGTTTAGCAGTAAAGTACATCCAAGAAGTTTTGAAAGCAGACCCCACCGAGTGCATTCTAATCTCTTCATCAGATCATATCATTTCCCCTGAGGACACCTTTTTAAAGGCCATCTTTCAAGCAGAAACAGTGGCTCGTAAAGGTCATCATGTTATTTTTGGAGTCAGACCTCATAAGCCCGAAACGGGATATGGATATATTAAAGCAAACGGAGATCTCGATGAGCTTGCTTGGCAAGTTGAGGAATTCGTCGAAAAGCCAGATTACGCATTAGCTCAGACACTTCTTTTATCAGGGTCATATCTTTGGAACTCAGGCATTTTCTTATTCCAAATCCAAACATTTCTAGAGGAAATTCAAACTCATTGCCCAGCGATTTCAGAACTTTTATCAGGGAGTTTTAAAGAACTGGTTGCTCGATTCTATCAAATGCCTGATATCTCAATCGACTTCGCTTTGATGGAAAAAACGAATAAAACAATGGTCATACCTCTCAATATCACATGGTCAGATGTTGGCTCCTGGGACAGCGTCTATGATGTGCTCGAGAAAGACAGCAATCAAAATGTAAAAATTGGTAATGTTCTTGATATCGACACCAAAAATTGCCTAATTATGGGAGAAAAAAGACTGATTTCCACAATTGGATTAGAAGATCTCCTTGTCATCGAAACTCAAGACGCACTGTTTATTGGAAAAAAGGGGGAATCTCAACGGGTCAAAATGCTCGTTGAAGAACTCAAGAAGCAAAATGCATCCGAGCCATTTGACCACCTTACATCCCATCGCCCTTGGGGCAGCTATACTGTTTTAGAAGAGGGAATCCGTTATAAAATTAAACGGATCGTGGTCGATCCCAATCAGCGTCTAAGTTTGCAAATGCATTACCATCGCAGCGAACATTGGATCGTAGTCAAGGGAACCGCAAAAGTCACGATCGGAAATACTGAGCAACTGATTCATGAAAATGAAAGTGTCTATGTCCCCAAATCACAAGTCCATCGTTTAGAAAATCCAGGAAAAGTCCCTCTAGAGCTCATCGAGGTACAAGTTGGAGAATATGTAGGTGAAGATGATATTTTAAGACTGGAAGACATCTATAACAGGGTTTAAGGATGAATTGCGCCATCTCGCGAAACGGGATTATAGCAAATGTTTTTTGGGCTTTAGTCTTCTTGTATTTTTTAACTCTTTCCGCAGAGAAATTATATTTCGAAGTCTACTTATTTAAACCCAAGCTTAATCATTTAATTGCAATCACTCTTTTGAGTGTTCTTTTTTTTTCACAAAAGCATTTACGCCTAAGCAAAAGATTTGCCATATCATTTATCGCCCTTTTTGTTTCGATTACAATCTCCTCTTTATTTAGCGTTAATTTCGCTCGAAGCTTAGGCTATTCATTAGTAAGTGTGTTTATGTTCATCTGCTTTTTCTTAATTCCGTTCAATCTAATGACCAAATTTAACCATGTTAAAATTCTTAAAATTTACTTCTCATCCTTTTTGATTATCGGATCCTATGCATTTCTACAATTCTTCCTCTCCTTTTTTGGAATTATTGATCCCAATGTGTATCAATTTGCTGGAGGATCGATTGCACGAGGACAAGCCTTCAGTTATGAGCCTTCTTTTTACGCTCTTTATGGCATCCCGTTTGTTGCTTTTTATAACACAAAGACATTGCTTTCCCATTCCCGGAATTTTACATCTCCAATTTCGAAAGTGTTTAAGCGCAAATTTATAAAATTTTTCGGACTCACTTTTGTAAATCTCCTGTTAATTTCATCTACATCAACAAGCGTCTTCTTCTCGTACATATTTTATATTATCCTGCTCATTTACTGCACACGACTAAAGATAATTCAACATTATATAAAGAACACCACCTTTAAAATCTTAAAAATCGGAATCTTTTTTTCTTCATTCTTCATATTTTTTGCCATTGCATTTTATCAATTATTTGTGGACACTTTTTTTAAATTTTTTGTCTTTGGATTTTCTTCTCATTGGTCTTTTGCTGATCGTTGGGAAACCATTAGAAATTCATGGCAAGTATTTTGCGAATTCCCTCTCTTTGGTGTTGGACTTGGGAGTGTAGGTCCTTATCTTTACCAAAAACTGAATTTTTATGAGAGCGCACCAATTTATAATCCTACAATAGAAATTGTCGAATTATTCGACCCTCAAAACGTATTTACTGAAGTTTTATCAAGCCTGGGAATATTTGGTCTAATTGTAATCCTAACGTTCGTTTACAATGTAGCTTCTTTCTTTTGGAGGTCCTTTTCAGACAAACGCTTATGCAATGAAGAGCGAATGACCATCTTCTCTCTATTTATTTCCGTCATAGTCATGATGGCTTGCCTTCAGATTAATCAAGGACTATTTCGCAGTTATATCTGGGTCCATTTAGGAATTTGTATTGGTTACGTACAGAAAACAATGCACGAACTGAGATATACTCCTTCCGGTTCAAAGGCGCCCTAAATTAGAATCAAAAAAAATAACAGGATAATAGGATGGTAGGATAGAAAAAGCATGGGTAATTTTCCTTATCCTGCCATCCTATTATCCTGTTATTTTTTCTTTATTCAACTTTGCAGGTATTCTGGGTGCCTTTGAACCGGAAGGGGTATATAGTACTTCCAGTTGAAAGCCACCCAAGCAGCCTTTCAACCTAATTTAATTGGATTTAACTTTATTGTTTGAAAGTTGTCATTAATTCGTTGCCTTAGGAGTCGCTGGATTTTATGCACTTTGTCGGCAAAAAATCCTCGCACTTCTGCAAAAAATTCCCAATACGACTCAAAATATCGGTTGTATAAGATCAGCTCTCTGAAAATCTTCCAGAGTCTTTCTATTGGATTTAGGTTTGGAGAATATGGAGGTAAATAATGCAACTGAATCCTAGAGGTTTTTAAGTATTCGGTAACCTTATGATTCCTGTGAGCTGCTGCATTATCAAGAACGATATGGATTTTCCCCTGTTTCCCATTGGATTCCAAGTCTTTAAAGAACTGGATCATTGCGTCAGCATCAACGGTTTCATATTCGCGAATCACAATCTTCATCTCATTGAGAGTAAGGGCTCCAACTAAATGCAACCGTTGCTGTTTTGCTGTGGTTTGAAGAGTTTTACATTCACCTTTTTTAATCCATCCACAAACAGCTTGAGATTGATATTCCGGATGCATAGCATCTAAAAAATACAATTCATCAGAGGGGTTCAAACTGTTCTTAAGCTTTTTATATTCCTCTATGAATGTAGCTTGTTTTTCTGGGTCAAGTTTCCCTGGCACTTTCTCAGGTCGTTTAAAAGTAAATCCATGTTTTACCAGCCACTCCGTCATTCCTGTTCGGGAATATTGCTTGCCAAACCTTTCCTTAACGTAAGCTACAATATTTTTTACCTTCAGATATGTCGTAGTAGAAAGGTGTTGTTCAAGCTCACTGGTCTCGGGTTCTGTAAGTTTGGAAGAACTTCCGCCACGTGGGTCATTTTTAGTCTTATTTTGAGAACTATATCTCTTGAGATATTCTTCAACAGTCCAAGGACTTAATCGGGTGAATTTAGCCAATTCCTCAATAGACAGACCGTCGTCATAGCTAAGAATTACGAAAATTCGTTTCCAGTCTCCAGCGTCTCCGGTTCGTTTTAAATTTCGCTCGAGATCGAGTCTTTCTTCTTTGCTAAGAGGTCTTAAAGTACGCATGTCAAACAGTTTCGAATAAATAATATTTTATTTCAAGTGTTTTGGGTGGCTTTCAACCAGAAGCACTATATACCCCTTCCGGTTCAAAGGCGCCCTAAATTAGAATCAAAAAAAATAACAGGATAA
>CAYWSY010000020.1:16656-27621 GCA_964461105.1 uncultured bacterium | reverse complement strand
GGGTAGATAGCCTGCAAGCTGTTTAAACGGGATCTCATTCTTAGTTAACACTCTCGTTGCAATGACATTGAATCTGAGGACTTCTTGCACCTGAGACTGAAACGAGATCATCACCTGGGGCAAATCTGCTAAGACACGTTGTTCTTGAGAGAGCTGAATTAAGCTTTTGTAGATTTCTTCCTGATTGTAAAGATGGGAAAGAGATGGTGTTAAAAATTGAATCCCTTGTTTGAGCTCAGAGGGCAATTTCATTCGAAGCAAATTGATTTCAAGAGCTGTAAAATGAGTTCCCCGTAATTTTTCAATTTCTAAATAACAAAAAAGGAGGTTCTTCCCTTTCTCCTCACAAGAATAAAATGAATGGGATACAACTTTTATCCCTGGTATCAACGAGGAGATCGCCTTAAAGACGTGTTTTTCATGCATTAACTCATGCGGATGCAAGGCGCTCACCCCAAGAGCCACACTCAGCACACGTTTATCATCTAATGACAATTTAAATGATTTAACAACAACACACCGAAGAGAGGCATGTTGCATTTTATACATGAGTTTTTTGCGTACAAAATACTGAAGGCAGACTAATTTACGGACAAATGCATCTGAGCGCTTTTCTTTAAATCGATCGCTCATATGACTTAAGGTCTGAAGAAAGACTTTTGATAAATCCTCTTCATAAAAACGCGGAAAACGAGCTTGGAATCTTTCAAGGCGATGCCACAGATGAAAAGGGATCACGATGTTGCCACGTATAAATGAATCATGGCAACAGTTTGCCCTAAGCTCTTATTTTTGTAACCTCGACTTTGCACATTTTTAGCCTGACTGCCTCGGTCCATTTGTTTTCTGAGGCGTTTATTTAAGCGGGAAGGGGTTAAAAACCCCTTCCCACTTAAATAAACGCCTTAGGGAACAAATGGGCAAGGCAGTCAGGCTAAAAATGTGCAAAGTCGAGGTAACGCGTTTCTCCCTACCCCTGCTGTGGAGCTGGCGTGTCTGTTACCGGCGGAGGAAGATCGCAGTCAGCCACCTTTTCAGGAGGAGGTGGGGGAGTCTTGCGATTAAGGTTCTGTGATAGCTTTAAGCGATCTCGCTTTTTCGAAATATCCCAGGTCCCATTCATAATCTCTAAGACATCGTCACGATCCAAAGACTCAAATTCCATGAGCATATCTGTCATGAGCTGAACTTGTTCCTTCTTCTCCAAAAGGATCCCACGAGCACGCTCATGAGCCTCATCGAGGAGCTTACGTACCTCCTCATCGATGCTACGTGCTGTTTCTTCTGAATAGCTCTTGTCGCGGTAGCTAGACACTCCGAGGTATTGTCCCCCTTCCTGTCTCTCATCATATGCGACAGCACCAAGCTTATCCGTCATTCCCCACTCACAGACCATACTGCGCACCAGTCTAGTTGCTTGAGTAATGTCCATTTGCGCACCGGACGAGATATCACCAACAAAAACCTCTTCAGCAATGCGACCGCCCATCAGCACAGAGAGTTGGTCTAAAAGCTCACGTTTCCAATAGCTCAAACGGTTCTTTTTCGGCATGAAGTGGGTTGCTCCCAACGACATCCCACGGGGAATAATGGTGACTTTATCCACAGGGTCTGCATGCTTGACACAAAGGGCGACCACCGCATGTCCAGATTCGTGGTAAGCTGTTGTCAGCTTCTCATTTTGATCGAGTTCCAAGCTGCGGCGCTCTTTCCCGTATCGCACCTTGTCGCACGCTTCTGCAGCGTCGGTCTCAGTGACAGCGCTACGTCCCTTACGTGCAGCCAATAAAGCCGCCTCATTCAAGATATTGCGCAAATCTGCTCCAGAGGCGCCTGGAGTATTGCGAGCAATGTGCATGAGATCAACTGTTGGGTCTAACTTGATCTTGCGCGCATGAACTTTTAAAATTTCGAAACGACCTTTCACATCGGGGAGGTCAATCACGACTCTTCTGTCAAAACGACCTGGGCGCAAGAGCGCCTTATCAAGAACATCTGGACGGTTTGTTGCAGCAATTAAAATCACCCCTTCATTCGTATCAAATCCATCCATTTCAACAAGGAGCTGATTGAGGGTTTGCTCTCTTTCGTCATGGCCTCCACCCATCCCTTGTCCACGATGGCGTCCAACAGCATCAATTTCATCCATAAAGATGATGCAGGGGGCATTTTGTTTCGCTTGGATAAACATATCGCGGACACGGCTAGCTCCGACGCCCACAAACATCTCGACAAAATCAGAGCCTGAGATCGAAAAGAACGGGCGATCCGCTTCGCCTGCAACCGCTTTTGCTATCAACGTTTTCCCTGTTCCAGGAGCACCGACGCATAAAACCCCCTTCGGAATCTGGGCACCAAGGGCAGTAAATTTAGAGGGGTCTTTTAAGAAGTCCACAATCTCTTGAAGCTCTTCTTTTGCTTCTTCACAACCAGCAACATCCTTAAAAGTCACTTTATTGCGCTCTTTTGTAAGCAATTTAGCTGGGGATTTGCCGAAATTCATCGCATTACCACCCATCCCTTTCATCTGGCGAGAAAAGACAAAGTAAAGCAAGACGACAACAAGAATAACGGGAAGCAAGGTAAAGAGGTAACTAAAGTAATTAGGCGCCGGCTCTTCACTTGTAAAATTCTTTTCTAGAACAAGATTACGCTGCTGATCTGGAGCTTTAAAAAGCGCTCCTTTATTTGTCGCAAAATGATCCCACTCTTGTTTTGCTTGGGAATACCACCGGCTATAGAGCTCTGGATCTTGCTTTTCAAGAGCTCTCGTTGAAAGTTCTTGATTGTTAAAGTACCAGATGACATTCGCAACGCTTTGACGCGCTTTATTTAATTGAACGGTATTCGTGTCGAGTTCAGAGACGACATGGTTATACTGCTCCATTTGCGCTTTGTAGGCACGCACACTTCTGAGAGGAAGCAATCGAATACTTTGTTGTTCAGAGCTGAGTGTCGTCGCAATGGCACTTAACTGATCTAAGCTACTACGGTAAGTGCTGAGCTGGTCCTTAAGAGGCTGAGAAGACGCATTCGATACTTCGAGCTCTAAGGTCTTAAGCTGTTCTTTAATCTCTTCACTACCAATCCCCAATGCTTGAGATCTAAAGCCTTCAACGATAGCCAATACTTCTTTTCCAAAAGCAGCAATAGCGACAGGATCTTGGACCTGTGCTAAAGAAGAATAAGTGCGATTGAGATCCGCAAGCGTAACATCATCTTGAGTCGATAAATCTCGGATCACAACTGCGTTATCCCGATCGATCGTATTATAAGAAGGATCGACGACCCGATACCCCCCTTTTGGAAGAGGAAGTCCGGTCAATCGCAAGAAAAATGTTGCAGCTTCAATCACATTTTTCTTCGAAGATGTAAGATCACTCTCGAGCTCTTTCTTCTGACTGAGCAGATCATGATTGCGACTGAGCAATTCTAAATACTGAAAGCGCGCCTTCGAATCCTCTCCGAGTCGGTCCTTGAATTTCCCGCTAAAGGAAACGAGATTATCGTTGAGTGCGATTTTACGACTCTCATCTCGCTGAATCAAATCCAAGTTAACAAGGTGCTCTACCTGGTAGCTGGAAGAGACCTTGGCCATTTTTTCATTACTGAGGTTCTGCACCGTCAGAATGATCAAGATCGCTGCCAGCAAAAAGATAAAAAATCCGCCTGGGAAACCCTTTTTAGGTTCCGATTTAAAATTGTCGTTGCTCATATGCTATACACACAGGGTTATCGAGAGACTTTTTAAAGTCCCTCTATGGAAAATAAATTAAACCATTCGCAGGCGATAAAGTAAAGCACCAACATGATCCCTTACATCGCCCGCACACCGTTTTCTCATCATACCAAAAGCGGATTAATTTGTCTCAATAATATAAAAAAATTATTTTAAGTAACATGATAATTAATAGTTTAGAATTAAAACCTATCGAGAATAATTAAATCTTAAAACACCAGAATTCAAACAAAGAACACCTTGTTTCAATGAGATGACATCCTGTTTTTTCTGCGTGTACAAGGCCTCTACACTCCGTTCGAACAGTTGCCGGGAAAGCACGAGCTTCTCTCGAGAAAGCCACTCTTTTAGCAAATATTCCCATTCAATTTTTTCTAAAACAAATTGCGAAAGGTCCCAGGTAATGCCTGTGGAGTCATGTTGTAACGTCTTGAAGCATGGGGAGAGCTTTTGGGAAAAATAGGAGGAAAGATCCCCCGCAACCCGGCTTAAACGACATAAATGATCTTGAATCTGCTTGCCAAAGACATCATTAAGAAACGGGAGCAGTTGTGTGCGCATCCTCCCCCTCAAAAACCTGGGATCTTGGTTCGTCTCATCGACAACGGCCGTCAGCTTTTTCTCTCCTAGCCATTGCAACAACTCCTGTTTAGGATGATGAAGCAAAGGGCGCCACACGACCATCCCTTCAAGCTCTCCAATAGGAAGCATCCCGCAGACATGGCGCAAATGAGCGCCTTCAAAAATCCGCTTTAATACAGTTTCCGCTTGATCATCTGCCTGATGAGCAAGAATCAGCGCTTGTGAGCCAATTTCCAATGTGATCTTTTTAAAAAAAGAGAGGCGCAGAGCTCTCGCATGAGCTTCCATATTGGATTTAGGAACTTGAGAAGGCTCCAGAGTAAGCAGATGAAAAGGCAGCCCTTCCTGAAAGACCTCCGCACGAAGAGCCTCCGCTTCAGAAGCGCTCCCCCCCCTCCAGCTATGGTCGACGTGGGCAACGTGCAAATTCAAGCAGAGTCGATCTTTTAGCGAGCAGAGGAGATGAAGCAATGTTTTTGAGTCTGGACCACCCGAATAAGCCAAAAGCACAGGCTGACCCGGGATGAGACGAGACTCAAGAAACTTTTTTACTGATAGCTGAAGAGGGTCTTTCATGGATCCATTCTAAAGAAAAAATGATTTTCGGAACAGTTGCCTTAATAGCTTCTATTTTCCTATACTGTGTATACTCTCTAAAAACACAGGAAACCAATGCCGATTCTTTGGCGTTACTTATTGCGCAGCTTTTTCCAAGTACTCCTCCTCTGTGTTTGCAGCTTTATAGCTGTGCTCGTCGTATTGCGCTTTCACGAAATTGCACGTTTTGCCTCATCAGGAGCTCCTCTGTTAAAAGTGCTCTTCTTTACCATGCTGCAAATCCCTTATATTCTGCCCATTGCAATTCCCGTCTCCTGTTTGATCGCCTCTATCCTTTTGTTCCAAAGGCTTAGCCGCACTAATGAGCTTACCGCACTGCGCACGTGCGGCATTGGGCTCAAGCCGATTATCTTTCCTTTGCTCTACGCAGGGGGACTCATGACCTTATTTGCGCTCACCATTTCCTGTGAGATTGCCCCTCAGAGCAGATCGCTCAGCAAATGGCTTGTCTACGAAACAGCAAGTCAAAATCCCCTATTTCTGCTCCAAAAAGAAAGCTTAGTGAAGTTAAAAAACGCCCATTATGACATGAAAGTCCTCGAGTCGGGTAAATATGCGGAGGATGTATTGATCGCAGTGAAAAATAATTCAAATCAGCGGTTAACGCTCCTTGTAGCAAAAGAGCTTTCGATCAAAGGGGATCTCTTAAAAGGGGAAAAAGTGGCTTTAATCTCAAGCGTAGACCCTAAAAAGGGCCACGGATTTGACCATCTAGTCATTGAAAATCAAGCTGTTATGGAAACAGAAGCTGCAAATCTAAGCCAATTCACCCAAAGTACGGACTGGAATTCGAGCTATGAATACCAACCCCTTCGGATGATTTTGGCTCGGGAAACGATTAGCAAAAAACACACTCGGTTCCCCTACATGAGCAGAAGCGCACAGCTCGAACTCTCCCGGCGGTTTTCCATCGCTTTTGCAGCATTTACCTTCACACTCATTGGAACGGCTTTTGGAGTGCAGATTAGCCGTAACCGCTCCAAAAAAGGGATCATCTGGGCCATTGCGTTAAGTTCCCTGTATATGGTTTGCTTTGTCGCCGCAAAATCCCTCCGCCACAGCCCATCCCTTTCCTCGCTGATCTTTCTGCTTCCTCATCCATTAATCATCTTCCTTTGCTTTCGCTCGTTAAAATCGATCCAGGAAGGTGTCGAATGATCTTAAGTAAAATTTGGGAGCGCTATCTCTTCGGAGAAATGCTTAAAATCTTCTTTCTTTTTTTAGGCTGCTTCTATTTTCTCTATGCGTTGATCGACTATTCCACACACATGCAGGATTTCCTTGTTGATAAACGGATCCAGCTCTCCCATATCTGCATCTACTATTCATTTCAATTCGTCAAGCGCGCAGAAATGCTAATCCCCCTATCTCTTCTCATTGCCACAATTAAGGTTCTCCTCACGATGAACACTCAGGGAGAATTAGTGGCGTTGCAAGCATCCGGCATTCCGCTCAAGCGCATCATCCGCCCTTTGCTGCTCCTTGCAAGCACGTGCACCCTGTTTAATCTCCTAAGCGCTGAATTGATCCTTCCTAACAGTTTAAACTACCTCGATAGATTCCGCGAATCCCATTTCAAACACTCTTTTCGCGGCAATCGCAAAGAACCAATCCACGCCCTATATCTCAAAGACCACTCCAAAATCATCTATCAAGCACATGATAAGGAAAAAGGGGGCTATTTCGATGTCTTTTGGGTCCGCTCAACAGATGACATCTGGAGAATCAAAACGCTCTCGACTGATCTTGACAACCCAGTGGGCACTTCCGTTGATCATCTTCAACGCAACCTTCTAGGCAACTTAGAGAAAACTGATTCTTTTGACACGTATCAGTTTGCCCCTTTTAGAGTGCTTCCCGATCTTGCCGGCAAAGGATTTGTTCCATTTGAAAATCGGAAAATGAGCGAACTTGTCAAGATGCTTGGCGAAAAAAGAAAAACGACTTCACTCGAACGCCCTCAAGCGCTCACCCATCTTCTTTTTAAATGCGTCATGCCCTGGCTCTGTATCCTCTCTGTCATTGCAGCTGTTCCCTTTTGCGTTCGCCACTCTCGAATGACCCCTTCCTTTTTCATCTACTCCATCGCTCTATTTGGGTTCATCTCTTTCTATGCCCTCATGGATGCTGCTGTGATTATGGGTGAAAATAATGTCCTTACTCCAACCCTCGCAATTTTAGCCCCAATTGCTCTGGTTACAATCTTATTCGGCTGGAAATACACTAAAACCAACTAATGAAAAAATGATGACACATAATTCTCAATGGAAGGCTCCCTCCCTTCTCTTCTTTCACTTGCTTGCCATCCTCCTTGTAGCAAGTCTCTTTTTACCTTTTACTGGAAAACTATGGGCACTCCTTGACGTGGCATTCTTTAAATGGGTTAACGGCTCTTTAGATGGAAACCCAAATTGGCAGCTCTTTTGGGCTTGCGCCAATCATAAACTTGCAGACTGGGTCGAAGATGTTGTGATTTTAGGTTTCTTTATCGCCTATGTCCGGACAGTACATCGAACACTGCGCCTTAAGAAAATTGCAGAACTCCTTTTTTGCGTTCTCTATATCGCAGCCATTCTCTACTTCGTTAACACCCTTCTATTTAGAGAAACCATTAGAATCCCTCGTATGAGCCCGTCTCTTGTCGTCGATCCGAGCATCCGCCTATCAGAGCTGATCCCCTGGATGAAGATCAAAGACTCGGCCGCGCGAAGCTTTCCTGGAGACCATGCCACAACAGCCATTCTCTTTGCCGCAAGTTACGCCTATCTTGCTCGTGGAAAATTAGCTCTTCTTGCATGTCTCTATAGCATCTTTTTATGCATGCCTAGACTGATCACCGGAGCTCACTGGCTCTCAGACATTGTCATTGGCAGCGGAGCTATCGCTCTGATTTTCTTAAGCTGGGCCTTTTGCACCCCCTTTTTTAATCGATTTGTCACGCTAACAGAGCGCCTTTTCACCTTCAAACGTCGCAAACCCGCAGGTTCCAAATGACAAGAGATGCCTATTCAAAATTGCTCGTTCTTTCAAAACCTATTGCGCTGCTCTCTTCCACCCATGCTCTTTTGGATTGGGATCAAGAAACCTACATGCCAAAACACGCGAGAGAGATCCGCTCCGAACAAACAGAACTCCTTGCAAGCTTAATCCACCAAAGAAAAACGAGTAAGCAGTATGCAAGAGCCTTAAATGCCCTCATTGATCTTGAAACTGGGGTCATCAAAGACCAAAATCTTTCCCCTGAAAAACAAGCTTCAGTGCGAGAATTTCGACGGGATTTTTTAAATGACAGTAAACTCCCCCATGCATTTGTCAAACGCTTTTCTAAAACAGTTTCCGCTGCAAATCACGCCTGGAAAGTCGCCAAAAATCATAACGATTTTCGTAAGTTTGCTCCCCATCTCGAAAAAATAGTCTCTCTTTGCCGCAAAAAAGCAGATTTCCTAGGATTTAAAGAACATCCCTATGATGCCCTTCTCGATCTCTATGAACCTGAGATGAAAACCTCAACCCTGACTCCCCTTTTTAACAACCTCAAACTTCGACTCACAGAGCTTCTGCAAGAAATCGTCTTAAAACTTAAACCTGAAACCAATTTTTTGAGCCTTGAATATCCTGCAGCAAAGCAAATCAGCTTTTCCCAGCGGCTCTTAAATGCGATGGGATTTCATGAAGGCAATTCCCGTCTTGATCTCACTGTCCATCCTTTCTGCAGCGGCATTCATCCTACCGATGTCCGCATGACCACGCGCGTTCACCCAGAGATGCCCATGTCCAATCTCTTTTCCGTCCTTCATGAAGGGGGTCATGGCCTCTATGAAATGCACCTCGACCCAAAGCAATTTGGAACTCCCTTGTGCTCAGCTGCATCTTTAGGGATCCATGAGAGCCAATCCCGCTTTTGGGAAACACTCATTGGCCATAGCTACAGCTTTTGGGAGCATTTCTTTCCCCTACTGCAAGCTGAATTTCCAGAGCAGCTAGGAACTGTTACCTTAAGTGATTTTTTTAAAGCTATTAATAGCGTCACCCCATCTTTGATCCGCGTTGAGGCCGATGAGGTCACCTACAATCTCCACATCATCATCCGCTTCGAAATTGAAAAAGCATTGATTGAGGGGAGCCTTAAGGTGCGTGATGTTCCTGATGCCTGGAATGAGAAAATGCGTGAATATCTTGGCATTTCCCCTCAATTTGCAGGAGAGGGATGCCTTCAAGACATCCACTGGTCCTTTGGGGGCTTTGGCTACTTCCCAACCTATACGCTTGGCAACCTGTTTGCCTCCCAGTTTTTTAGCTCCTTTGAACAGGCCCATCCCGATTGGAAACAACGCGTTGCCAAGGGAGAACTTGGGACTGTCAGGGAATGGCTTAAGGAGAATATTCACCGCCATGGAAGGCAATACACCTCCTCTGAGCTCTGTGAGAGAGTGACTGGTAAGCCCCTCAGCGCGGAGCCTTTTATTCAATATCTAGAGGCTAAATATCGAGCTCTGTATCATATTAGCAACCTAAACAATTGAATATAAACAACAAGCAACGCAAATAAAACAAAACCGCTAATTCTATTGATTTATATATTGAATTATTGATATAATGTGTATAAAACCAATATAATTAACGGTAATTATATGCCTCATTTACCATTAGGGTCAGAATGCTCATTCGCGAGAACCTCGGCACACTGTAATGAGAGATACTGTAATGAGAGATCTAGCTTACTCGGTCGTGCTCCTATGAAGGCCGACGCCAAGCAAAAATACTCTAACGCTTTTTTTTCTTATGATACCAGCTATGTCATAGACAAGGTCTCAGCAGCATTTCAACGATTTTTCGCGCTTCTTTCAGACTTTGCAACAACCATTCATATGCGCATGACAACCACTCAGATGCTTCCCCCCACTGCAGTTGATGATCGATCATTTACTGAGCAAGGAACGCGAACCATTGAAGCGTCGATTGAAGCATCGATAGCAAAAGGTAAAGACCAATTACATATAGATGTTGTGCGACCAGGAGGAACTAATGGAAACACATTTCACTTTCTAGTTAATGGTAAGCGAGTCACACCTCAGAATGCACTTCCAATGATCGCTAAAATCAAAGGCAGCACCGGAAACAAAATCAAGCAGCTCCGCATCTTCAACATGTTTCAGCAAGCTTTTTTTGCAACTTCAACGATTTCATACTCAGCACATGTAACGCCAAATAATCCCACAGATCTTGATAGAGAACAAGCAATGCAAAAATCCAACATCGCGAGGGGAGCTGCTGTCACACCAACAGTTAATGGAGTCAAATACGAATTTAGAATAAAGACCACACACATCCGTATCTGTCTTGATACTAAAACGCAGACCATCACCGGACACCAATTACTTACGCCTGCTACATCCGACTCAGACCTTATTGATAAGTCTAATAAGACCGCCACCAACCTTCCAGGATTCCCCAACCGCCCCTATTACATCCGAAGCACATATCACTATGGCCATCCTCATACAATTGAGATGAAACAAATGGACCCGAAATACTTCCCATCCTCATCTTAATTGAGGAGCTAACCATCTAAAGCGCCGCTGCTCATCCACCCCGAGCGGAACGGCGCTTTTCTGTTTCTATTAATATGCTTGCACGCCACATAAGCTCCTAAAAACAAACAACAAACAAACTAAAGCTCAGCAATAACACAATTGACTTTTATATATTAATTATGGTATAATAACTTTAAGCAACTTAATTAAGGCAAACATATATGGCATATCCATCATTAGATTCTAATTACACAGCAAGCGTGTTAACCTACACTGAAAGCTATAGCCTGTTCCCACATAATCCTAAAGCAACAGAGGCCACACTAAAATACACTAATGACCTCTTTTCTAACGCAATCACCTATATCATAGACAAAGTCGCTGCAGCTTTTCGACGTTTTATTGAATTTTTTGTTGGCGTAGAAACGCCTACTCCAATGCATACGGCAACCACTCTGCTTCCCCCCACTGACGTTAGTGACCTGTCATCTA
>CAYWSY010000020.1:0-16556 GCA_964461105.1 uncultured bacterium | reverse complement strand
CCCATGCATACGGCAACCACTCTGCTTCCCCCCACTGACGTTAGTGACCTGTCATCTACTCAAGAAACACCCACTCCCATGCATACGGCAACCACTCTGCTTCCCCCCACTGACGTTAGTGACCTGTCATTTACTCAAAATGGGACCCGATCCCTTGAGGCATCGATTGAGGCCGGTAAAACTCAATTAAGAGTAGAAGCCCCAAGACCCGGAACTGATCAAAATACAACACGCTATATAATGAATGGAGAGCGAGTTACTCCTGAGAATGTGGATCAAATCATTTCTAGAATAGAAACAACCACACCAAACGAAATAGACCGACTGCGCATCCTTAGCATGTTCCATCAAGGGTTATATGCAGACTCATCAACCTCGCTTCTCAATCATTTAAATGATTCGACAAACAACTCACCTAAAGAGGCCGTGCGTTCAGAGGCCGTGCGTTCATTTGAACTCGCTACAGGGGCAGACATAAGACTTTCAGTGAAGAATAAGGAGTACTTATTTAAAACAACCTCGCATACGACAACCATTCTTAATACTGAAACACAGACCATCACCGGACACAGACTCATTACACCTATGACATCACCTAGTATTGAAGAGTATTTAAATGCTACCAGCCTTCCTGGATTCCCCGACCGCCCCTATTACATCCAGACGACATACGACTATCGCAATAGTACACTCAAAATCGAAAAAATGGACCCGGCACACTTCCCCTCCTCATCTTAATTGAGGAGCTAACAATCTCAGGCGCCGCCGCTCATCCGCTTGAGCGTAGCGGCGCTTTTCTTCTTCTGTCTCTGGCAACAGAGGCGCAATCTTAACAGGCTTCATATCATCATCCACCGCAACAAAAGTAAAATAGGCAGAAACAATGTGCTTACGCGCCACTGTCTTTAGAGCCTCAACGGACACTTTCAAGCCAATTTCCATTGATGTACTCCAAACCCTGTTAACAGAGGCTTGGAAGACCAAAATATCCCCATGCTTGGCTGGCGCATGAAACCGAACTGAGTCCACCGACAAGGTCACACAGACCCTACCTGCGTGCCTTTTTGCGACCACACCTGCCAGCCTGTCGCAAATCTCCAATACACGGCCACCAAAGAGGGTCCCATTCGCATTCAAGTCATTGGGATATACGACCGATACTTGATCGTGTATGGCTGATTCCTTAACCCGTTTTCCTTCAAGCTTCTCAGTCATGTATGGCTCCTTGGTAGATTAGCATGCAAACTCCTTAAAATTAATAACTTAACAATAATTTCCGAGTGTAAACCATCGATTAAAGTTGATTTCTTCCCTTAAATCATGGTATAATAATAAGAAATACTTTAAATAGTGAATTATGAAGCTAAAAGACAAATTAAAGACTTTTTTCAGGAAGGTGAAGCAGCATGTGATGGCATCACCGCTGGTGGCCCTCTTCTTTGAGATGTGTGTCAAAAACCCCTTCTTCTGGGCTCTGACACTATTTACAGGGGCTTTAATCGCGATGCTGACAGCCGCCTTTTCCCTACCGGCCCTCTCTGCTACGGGGGTTCCAATCTGCATTGTGACCACCTTAGCCATTTTGACTATTTCCCTTGAACAACCCTTACGCAAGTGGATCCTCTGCGAGGCTTCCCTCATGGGAAGTGCCCTTTGCTCTGCTCTAAAAGGGACGTTTGCCTCGACCATTTTACCCGCTTTTGCCACCCGTACTTGGTACACGGAAATTACCGACAGGCTCACATTAGGGGCTATCCCGTTAAAAAATAGAGACCACCATAAAAAACTAAAAAGCGAAGGGTATACCGCCTTTTTATCTCTGGTCGAAGATTTTGAAACAAAACCCCACCTTTTTGGCTGCCCAATCCAACCAGAACATTGGCTTGAAGAAGGATTTTTCTATTTCCATCTGCCCACCCCTGACCTCTCCCCTGTAGCCCGAGAACACATTGAAAAGGGGATCGCTTTTTTACATAAGCAGATTTCAAAAGGAAAAAGAGTCTATGTCCATTGCAATGCAGGCGTCGCTCGAAGTGCGACGATTGTGATTTGCTATCTCGTTCGTTATCATCAAATGGCAATCCAAGAAGCGGTGGCTTTTGTTAAAGCCAAACGCTGGATTGCGGTCGATGAAGAGAGTCCTGCTCTACATAGCTTCGCTGAGGCATAAAAAAACCTCACAGAAATTGCTTTCTGCAAGGTTTTGAAATTCATTTGTTCGTTGTAAACGATTATCGTTTGGAGAACTGGAAGCGTTTACGAGCGCCACAAAGACCGTATTTCTTACGTTCTCTTTTACGGGGATCTCTAGTCAAATAGCCAACAACTTTCAAGTCATGTCGTAAGCCTTCGTTTTCACCTACAAGAGCTCTCGCTAATCCGAGGCGACATGCAATCGCTTGGCCTTCAATTCCTCCGCCCTTAACACGGATCAGCAAATCAAATTTTTCAGGGGCTGAAGTTTTAACAAGTGGAGCTAAAATCGTTTGTCTTTGCAGTTCTAAAGGAAAATACTCTTCAAACTTACGTCCGTTGACATCGACTTTTCCGGAACCTGGGCGAAGGCGTACAGAGGCCACCGCAGTTTTTCTTCTTCCTGTACCAATTTGTTCTTTACCTTTCATGAATCCATTTCCCTATTAGATGTTTACTGTGACCGGCTCTTGAGCTTGCATATCGTGCGTTTGACCTGCGAAAATGCGCAGTTTTTTCAATTGCGCTTCAGACAGACGTGTCTTTGGCATCATCCCTTTCACAGCATGCCAGATGATGTAATCAGGCTTGCGATCTTTCATAATGCGATAAGGCACTTCGCGCATCCCGCTCATTGCCCCAGTATGGTAACGATAAATTTTTTGAGCCTCTTTAGCTCCTGTGACTTTAATCTTTTCAGCATTAATAATCACTACCCCATCGCCTGTATCTACGTAAGGAGTAAAATCTGTTTTGTGTTTTCCACGAAGGATTTTGGCAACTTCTGCCGCAAAGCGACCGAGTGTCTTGCCCGAAGCATCGAGGAGAAACCATCTTCGATTAACGCGTACTTCTTCTTTCGTGCGAAGAGTGGAAGTGTCTTTCTTCTTCTGGGTCATGAGGTGAACCTTACAATATGTTTTTGTTCAAATTGAGCTGTAATTAATAATGAGTGTCAGTGTACGAAATCTCACCCTTTTTTGCCAAGGATTTTATCAAGTCTTGCCAAAAGATCCCCTCTTGCATAGAGTTGTATTCATTCCGGTTCAAACATTACTTAACATCTTATGAAACAGTTAAAAACTTTTTTTATTCGCACCTACGGCTGTCAAATGAATGAACTCGATTCGGAGATCATGGTTGGCCTGCTTGAAAAACGGGGGCTCCAGCGAACCGATGATGAGGAGCTTGCCGATCTGCTCCTCTTTAATACATGCTCGATCCGCGATCTTGCCGAGCGAAAGGTGATGGGTAAAATCAGCCAAATGGGATACAGGCGTCAAAAAAAAGCTTTGATTGGCGTCGCTGGCTGTATGGCCATGGCGAAAAAAGAATCGATCTTTCGAAAGCTTCCTCATGTCGATTTTGTGATCGGCACAAATAACATTACAGAAATGAATGAGGTTCTCGATGAGGTGTTAGCAACGGGCAACCAGGTGATCCGAACAGATGATCAATTTGAAGAAAATTTAAATTATCTTGTTGCTAAACGTGACGATCCCATCAAAGCTTATGTCTCCATCATCCGCGGATGCGATAAATTTTGCACTTATTGTGTAGTCCCGTACACCCGTGGGCAAGAGGTTTCTCGCCCTCCTTTAAGCATCATCGAAGAGTGCACCCATCTTGTAGAACAAGGATATAAAGAGATCTCGCTTTTAGGGCAAAACGTCAATAGCTACGGCAAAGACAAACCGGAATGGAATTGCCTATTCCACGATTTACTCTACAAGCTTAACGCCATTAAAGGGCTTGAGCGAATTCGCTTTATGACAAGTCACCCTGTCGATATCACTGAAGAGCTGATGTACGCCATCAGAGATCTGCCGTCAGCCTGTGAATTTGTCCATTTTCCAATCCAGGCAGGGTCCAACCGGATTCTCAAAAAAATGCACCGGATCTACACTGTTGAGTCCTATTTAGAAAAAGTCGAGCGTTTGAGGGCAATTGTCCCCAATGTAACTCTTGGAACTGACATTATTGTGGGCTTTCCTACTGAAACGGAAGAGGAGTTTGAACAAACCTACGAGGTTTTCAAACAGATTCGATATAGTGTAGCCTTTATTTATGCCTACAGTGCGCGAAAAGGAACTCCTGCATTCCGCTGGCGAGATGATATCCCAGAAGAGGTCAAGCAAGAGAGACTTCAGCGTCTGCTCAACTTACATGCAGAGGTTTGTGCAGAAGATCGGATGGCGCTTGTAGGACAAGAGCTCGAGGTCTTAGTTGAAAAACAGAGCCGCAATGAAATCCAGCTCAAAGGGCGCACGAGATGTTGGAAAAATGTGATTTTTAGCGGGAAGAATGAATTAATTGGAACATTGCAAAAGATCCAGATCACAGGGTACAATCATCAGACATTAATTGGTTCCCTGCTGTGTCACGCAGCAGGAAACACTGCGCTGCCTATTTACGACAGAGTTTTGCCATCGCAAGACCTGCTAAGAACCACCCAATGATCAGATCGAGCCACAGAACGATGGTATAACCTGCTGAGAAGCTCCGCCAATTCCACCAAGGACTCAAGCCCAATAATCCAACAAGAAAACCTACTGCCGTCACAAACAACACTTGTTTTGGATAGTCCTTAAGTTTTGTCTGGAGCAGCATCCATCCAATGATCGCGGCACCAAGAATTTGGGTGATCAGTGAAACCACAAAATGAACTAAGTTCATAGGACGTCCTTCCATGCGCACTGCTGCAAACATCGTAGGTCCCTGTTTTGCCATTGTACATTCTGTCTCCCCCCGATGACAACAGTGGGGAAATACATAAACTCCCGATCCAACAGCATTGTCTTTAATGACCTGTTGAACTTGGGCTTCATTTTTAAATTTTTTGAAATTCATCTGATGCCAAGGAAGAACGATCCACGAGAAAACTCCCCATACAAATAAAATTAATCCGCCGATAAGAGCGCACTTGATGATTTTTGTCTTCATATTAAGTCCTTTGCTTTCTTTAACTAAAAAAAGGCCAAGCAGGACACCGAGATATTCTGTCTCAGTGCTTCCTGCTCATGCTCGCTAAAACGAAAATCCTGCTTTAATATCCAATCCTTGAAATACGAGATCACCTCTTGAGCCGCGAAACCCATTGTCGATGAACTGATTCTGATCAAACCACATCTGTTCTTCCCAACCTGCTTGGAAGAAAAGTTGATAGCGGTCATCAGAAAAAAATGTTTCATACCGCACTCCTAATGCCATTTCTAATACAGGTTTAATGGTATGGAAGTTGTTGCGAACAAAGAGAGCAATGCCTGGAGTAGTCCCCCCCTCAATATCTTTTCGAGTCACTTCAAATTGTCCATAGAGCTCTGAAATGGCAAGATTCCCATAAATGCTCCAATTGCGCGTAAAGTGCCATTCTGTATTAAACCCGCCGCGGAGTCCAAGGCCCCAATAATCTTGTTTCTCATGAATGGTTAATGTTGTCGTTGATTGAAATACGTCATAAAAGACTCTATATTTTTGATCCAACCATGCATATTTCAATCCGACATATGGTTTTAATACAAGATAACGGCTGATGTAAAAGCTACGGCCCAATTCTAAATCAACTGCGTTAAAACGAAGCTTCCACTTTGCATGCGCTTCTTCTAAAATAACAGGAGTAACGGGAGAGATTGTATTCAGTGTTGTAAAAAATGTCCCAACTAACTGGCCTCGATGATCGGGGTCATTATGTGCAGACCCATGGGCAGTAAAATGCTCAAGCCACGTATAGTTTGCACCTAAATACCATCCGTCGTGTCTAAAATCAACGCCAATTCCCGCCTTAAATCCAGGCTCAAACCCAAAATCAACATTCTTCGTTTGACCCGAATGAGCTGAGTGAGGAAGAGATGCCTTTCCAAAAGAATAATTCCCTTCCTGTGCATAGTTCAAGCCGTCCATCTCCGCTTTCCAATAAATAAAATCGGCTGTAACAAAAAATTCTGCCCAGTTATGAACAACCGGACCTGCAAGGGGGGTAATGTCACTGTAAATAGGGCGGCGAGCCTCAGCCGTTAGATCATCAGCATGGGTCAAAGAGAAGGCTGTTGTCGATAGTAAGGCGAGAATCCAGTTTCGAGTGCAAGACATGCTAAACTCCAAAATGTTGAGTGGTAATTGCCACATTACTTATTTTTAAAAAATTTATGCAATGTCTTTTTTTTAAACTCGGCTTTGTACATTTTAATGCCCCGAATCGTCGAGTTAAAGATTCATTTCAAACTCATCTTCTGACAATATCGTGACATTCAGCTCGCGGGCTTTATCGAGCTTTGAGCCCGCATCCTCGCCAACAATGAGATAATCGGTCTTTGCGCTTACAGATCCGATCACTTTGCCGCCTCTTTCTTTAATCAAACCAGTTGCTTCAGATCGAGTGTATTTTTTTAAGGTGCCTGTAAGAACGAACGACCTTCCAGAGAACGGATGGTCTGTACGCCGAACGACCTTTGGAGCTCTTGGGCATACGCCTGCTTTAAGAAGACGATGGATCTCTTGAAGGTGGATGGGATCTGCGAAATAATTCACAACCGATTGAGCAATTTTTCCTCCAACCCCATCGATCTCTTTGAGCTCATCTTCACTCATCTCAGCAAGCTTATCAATGGAGCTAGCTTCCTGTGCGAGGATTTCAGCTGTTCCCTCCCCCACATATTTAATGCCAAGCGCCAAAATAAAACGAGCGAGGGTGATCTCACGTGATCGATCGATACTGGCAAGAAGATTTTGAATCGATTTTTCTTTGAATCCTTCGAGCTGGGAGAGCTCTTTTTCAGTCAGTAAATAGAGGTCTGAGGGCTTATTAATAAAGCCTTTTAAAAAGAGTTGCTCAACAACTTTTTCTCCAAGGTGGTCAATATCCATCGCATCTTTACTTGCAAAGTATGCAATCTGACGCATCCGCTGTTCAGGGCAATCACGGTTGAGACAGCGGACTGCAACTTCCTCTTCAACATGAACAACAGGCGTTCCACAGGAGGGGCATTGTTTAGGCATATGCCAAGGATGACTCTCCTTAGGGCGCCTTTTAAGATCAACCTCAACGACCTTTGGGATCACATCACCCCCTTTTTCAATAACGACCCAATCTCCGACTCGAATGTCTTTGCGCTCGACCTCCTCTCTGTTATGTAGAGTTGCGCGCGCAATCATACTGCCAGCTACGAGGACAGGATCTAATTCCGCAACAGGTGTTAAAGCTCCGGTTCTTCCAACCTGAACGGTAATGTCGCAAATCCGTGTCAGTCCCTGCTCAGGGGCGAATTTATAAGCAACGGCCCACCTTGGACTTTTTCCTGTCATCCCAAGCTGATCATGAAGGTGGAGTTCATCGACTTTGATCACAATTCCGTCAATATCAAAGGGCAACTTATGGCGCACATGTTCAATCTTGTCTGCAAATTCCATGATCTCATCGACGGTATGGCATCTTTTGCGATGGTTGTGAGCAAAAAATGGGAGTCCTGCTTTTTCTAAATACTGGTGACATTCAAACTGAGTCTTAGTTGGAGCTTCGTTGTCATCGGCAAATCCATAAAAGACAGCGCTTAAATGCCTTTCAGCAGTTTCTCTAGGATCGAGTAATTTTAATGATCCGGCGGCGGCATTGCGCGGATTGGCATAGAGCTCTTCTCCAACCTCCTCTTTGTAACTATTGAGCTTTTGAAAAACCGCATGAGGCATAAAAACTTCTCCACGCACTTCAAGCTCATCGGGAATATCGTTGCCTGAGAGTTCCAAAGGGAGAGCTCGAATGGTCTTCATGTTTGCAGTGATGTCATCCCCCTTTTTTCCATCTCCGCGCGTAGCTGCTTGAGTAAAGAGCCCCTTATTATATCGCACAGTGACAGCAATCCCATCCATTTTGAGCTCGGCGCAAAAGACTGCACGAGAATGCCCAAGAAGTTTATGCACTCGTTTAACAAAGTCTGCAATCTCATCGCGCGAATAGGTATTAGCAAGAGAGAGCATCGGAAACTGATGGGCGATTTGTTTAAAACCACGTGTAGTACTCTCTAAAACGCGCTGAGTGGGAGATGAGGGCGTTACCCATTCAGGGTGCTCTTTTTCAATCTCCTCGAGCCGTTTCATGAGCTGATCATACGCATAATCGCTAATCACAGGTTTGGCATGGACATAATAATGCCGATCGTGCGCTCGGATCTCTTGAATGAGAGTGAGGTATTCTTCTTTTGCCTTCATGAGATGAATTGAACTTCGAATAATTGGGTTGCAAGAGGAGCTAATTGCACGTGAATCCCGACATGCCTTCCCTCTTTATTTTTCACGACGTGAACGTGATCATTGATTTTGCCAGAGCCCCCATATTCTGCACTATCTGTATTAAAGACCTCGCGGATCTGTCTGACGTTTTGTAGAGAAATGAAATACTGAGGCACAAAACTAGGTGTAAAATGGTGCATGCAAAGAACGTAGGAATGGGGGGCTTTGCGCAAATAGCATATGGTGCAATTGTTTCGATCTGAAAAATCGATCCATTCAAAGCCTTCATGATCAAAATCAAACTCCCATAAGGCTCTCGTAGAGAGATAAAAATGATTGAGGTCTTTAAAACACTCGTGGAGCTTGAGATGCCGCTCATGCTGCAGAAGATCCCAAGAAACTGTTGCCTTACAATTCCACTCTCTCCATTGCCCCACTTCCGCCCCCATAAATAGCAGCTTCTTTCCGGGTTGACACATCTGATAGCTGCGCAAGAGACGAACTTGAGCAAATTTTTGCCAATCATCTCCCGGCATCTTAGAGATAAGACTAGCTTTCCCATGAACCACTTCGTCGTGAGAGAGTGGAAGCAAAAATCGCTCTTGAAAGGCGTAAATCAATCCGAACGTCAAATCATTTTGATGATGTGATCGGAATATGGGGTCTTTGCTCGTGTAATGAAGGGTATCATTCATCCAGCCCATATTCCATTTTAAATCAAATCCCAATCCACCCCATTCAAGAGCGTGCGTTACTCCGGGAAAGGAGCTAGATTCTTCAGCCATCATGAGCGCTTTGGGAAACCTCTCATGCACCACTGAATTAAGATGCTTCATAAACTCGATTGCCTCAAGATTTTCTCGTCCCCCATGAATATTAGGAATCCACTCCCCTTCCGTTCGACCGTAATCGAGATAGAGCATGGACGCCACAGCATCGACCCGCAATCCATCGATATGCATCTTATCTAACCAAAACAGAGCACTTGCGATCAGAAAATTGCGCACTTGGGGCATCCCATAGTTAAAAATCAACGTATTCCAATGGGGATGAAAACCCAATCGCGGATCTTCGTGTTCATAGAGATAAGAGCCATCAAACTGAGCCAACGAATGCTCGTCTACGGGGAAATGAGCTGGCACCCAATCGAGGAAGACTCCAATTCCTTGCTTGTGTAAATGGTCGACAAAATACTGAAAATCTTGCGGGGTACCAAATCTACTTGTCGCTGCAAAAAAACCGGTGACTTGATATCCCCACGATTCATCCAACGGATGCTCCATGATGGGAAGCAACTCAACATGAGTAAATCCCATTTCCACACAATACTCACTAAGCTCATGGGCGATCTGCCGATAATTGAGAAAATGGTCCCCGTTTTTCTTCCAAGACCCCAAGTGCACTTCATAAATATTGATTGGCGCTGCATTCCAACGGCAAGGGCGGGAGTCTCTCCACTGATGATCCTCCCACACATGCGCATTCACATCATCCACGACAGAAGCTGATAACGGGCGCACTTCCGTAGATAGAGCAAAAGGATCTGATTTGAGTCGTAAATGTCCTTCTTTGGTGCGGATTTCGAACTTGTATTTCACTCCATTCCCAATCCCCGGCACAAACAGCTCCCACACTCCACACGAGTCGATCCGCCTCATCGGATTAATCCGACCATCCCACAGATTAAAATCTCCTACTAACGCCACAGAACGCGCATAGGGCGCCCACACAGAAAACTTCGTTCCCACAACCCCTTGGATCATACACACGCGCGCACCGAGCACTTCATACAAGCGATAATGGACCCCTCTTCCAAAGAGATACGCATCCATCTCGCCGAATGTCGATGTGAATGCGTAAGGATCTCTCTCTCGCATTCCCCCGTGATGGTAAATCCGATAATCGCTAAAGACCGTCTCTAGGGGAACTCTAAACTCAAATATTCCGGAAGAATCAACACGTTTCGCCTCGACAATGCTTCCAAAAACCTCCAGATGAACACTCAGGGCGTCTGGACGATAAAGTCGAATTAGCTTTTCTTTTCCATCTTCAGCGACATGTAAACCCAGATAGGCATGAGGATTAGTAAGATTGTGTTCTATCTGAACAGGGAGCATCGGCATTCTCAAATTAATGTTCGCTTGTTAAGACTATATTTTTTTTGAAAATGAATGACAATATATTACTTCTCAAATCGATCGAGAAATAAGACTTGATGCGCCTTTAAGTGAAGCTCTGCATATCCATCGCTGACAGAAAGTATTTTGCCTTTTTGTGTGCGCGCAGTTTTTAGGCGTAAGGATCGGATTGACTTTGGAAATTGGAGCACCACATCTCGCTCTTCTGCTGTATGGATCACCACCTTTCGCAAGCGATGTTTAGCCCATTCAAATTGGATCCTTTCCCCATGCCGGGCAACGATACCGACAAACCTGCCAGCTGGAAAATCAGATGGTAGACAGGGTAAGAACTTCCATGTGCTTGCCTTCTCTTCGAAGAATAGGGAGCGAATGAGCGCCGCACCCAGAGTAAGAAGAGGGAGAGGAGATACTGTTAAAGCAATTTCTTCAAAGGGCAAAATCCCCTGAAAGTCTTCATCCTGAACACGAGGAACACAAATCCCCGAAAAAGCAGTTCGAAACAAAAGGAGAAAAAGAGGACAGATCCGTTGAGACTCTCCTTTTTCAATGGCCTCTTGACACTGTGAGAGCTGTCGCAAGGTCCCCGTGGGAATCGGGGGGACGCTAGGGGGCGGTGTGAGTCCGCCTGCGCGCAGCCAAATCGGAAAAATCTCCTTCAAATCAGTACGCCGACGGATCAGTTCCCAATCTTGCGCTTTATGAATTCCCAAAGATAACCGCTCTTCTGTGGGAGCTGGAGATGGGCTCCTTTCAGGAGATCCGAGAACAAGGGATTGCTTTTCTGTAATGAAATGATACGTCTCTGTTTCAACATTTAGACATTCAATCTCCCCTTTAGGGAGCTTTTCAAATTCGAGTGCAATCCCATCAGACTGCTGTCTGATCTGATAGCGCACATATCCAACTTGAGTCATTCCAAACACACGAATTGCGCCCTTCTCCAAATCAACCTCTGCTGTAAATCCCTCGATTGGACCTGCAAGAGTCAAAACAATCTGGAGCTGTTTCTCTGGATCGTTGAGGGATTGGAATCGAAGAAGCGTAGGAAACACCTCAACCGACCACCAACTTAAAGGAAGGAGGCATCTAACGCCTGGTACATGGGAATGGGGACGCAGCCGCTTTGCAATCTCAATGTTCATGGAATCCTCTAATAGAAAGCAAAGATTATGCCTTAATAGCTCTCGAGATGCAACCCCATTGGAAAAAAAAGGGCTAACCTGTATGATTAAAAATAATTTACCTCAGGTCTTTTATGCCCATTATTGCCTCAGCGATTTCTCTATTTTTTATCATGAATGCAATTGGCAATATCCCCTTATTTGTCGCACTCCTTGCCAGGTATCATGTCCGCAAACAAAGAAAAATCATCTTGCGAGAACTCCTCATTGCCCTTGGAATCCTCCTCAGTTTTAACTACTTTGGCAATATGATCATGGAAATGCTCGGAATTTCCCAACCCATCATCGGCATTGCTGGAGGCACTTTGCTCTTCATCATTGCCTTAGGCATGATTTTCCCACGAACAAGCGACGGCGCTCAGCCCTCTCATCAACATCAAGAACCTTTCATTGTGCCCCTAGCAACCCCCTTGGTTGCAGGTCCCGGAGGGATTGCAGCTGTCATGGTCTACTCAGAGCAGATGCACAACTCTTGGCTCATTGCAGGGATTATCCTCCTTGCGTGGATCCCCTCTCTGATCATCCTCCTTCTTTCGTCAAACATTAAAAAATATCTTGGGCAAAAAGGGCTCCTCGCATGTCAAAAACTAGGAGGAATGATCATTTGCTTGCTTGCTGTCCAAATGTTTTGCTCAGGGGTTATGACTCTGCTCCAAGAAACCTTTCACATTGCAGCCTCTTCTTCCTTGAAGTAGAACAGCCTTTATCTATTACCGCTGAATCGATATGATCGTCGCCCTTGAAAATACAAATTGAGAAGATCATGTCGACAACTTCAATTGGATCACGCCCCTCTATTTCGCTCCCCTCAACTTCAACACAGCAGCCCAACCCCTCTAAGAGATCTCATCAGAAGCTAATCGACTATCTGATTGAGGTCGATCCCAACCTTGCAGCTGGTTTTCTACATTGCGCTGAAGAATATGACGGTCTTACCATTAAACAGCATGCCCTGATGATGATCGATTCTTTCACAAGAGATTTTTATCCCCGCCCTGAGACAACTCACATCATTGAAAATACAGGATTGACACTCAGTCAATTCATTACATTCTTAACTCTCGTTGATATTGGACTCAAGCGAGCTTCCCATGAAATCCCTCAACCAGGAAGATTAAGAAATATCTATTCCCACACCTACATTTTTTCAGTTTTTACACGCTACAAACAATTCTTTAAATTGCAAGACACCTCAACTCCCTTTTCATTTCTATTTTCAGAAGGCTCATTTAATGAGTATATTGAATTGGAAAACCCTTCTGACAAAGACGAAACCGCAGCTGCTTGTATGCTCTTAATACAAGCTCAGCGTTTTGGAAACCCTCCACTTCCTTTCTTTGCTATTTTTTCTTTATTTCAACAAATAAAGTGGGCAAGTTGTCCACGTACACGAGGAATCTACTTTGAGCTTGATCCTCATGCAACAACCTCTCTTGCTCAAGTAACTGTACCAAAACTCATTGGACTGCGCCCATTCTATCAAGAGCGCATCCAGGGGCTCAATGAGAAACTCATCCAAATTACAGGTGTATTTTCCCAGGAAACTGCTTCTTTAACACATCAAGAGCTACCTAAAAAAACAAAAACAGAACAACATCGCGCAAAAATGGCATACATGCCCTATAGGGTGTATTATCTCTGGAAAAAGGGTTTCTTCTCTTTTCCTCAACTTGCTGATCCCTCAGAAAACGCATCTAAAAATGATCTTTCAAGAATTAAAGTTGTGCTGATGCATGCCGCAGACTCTTCAATTTCCGTTCATCACACCCTGAAGGCATTAAGTCCGATCACGTGTTTATATCCAACAACTACGGCAACTCTCGCTTTGATGCGCGCACGGGGCAACTTTGTCTTAGAAAGACTGGGAGACTCTTTGAAAGCAGAAATCCCCCCTATGACATGTATAAATCGCAATTATTTAGGATTTTCCGACATCAATTTATGGAACATTCATCTTTACTCAATCGACAAACTTAACCGTTTATTAAATTCAAATCCAACTCGCCCATTTATTCCTTTCAAAGCACTTCAAGCCGTTAACCCCTTCTTAAAAATAATTCCCCATAACCGAATTGACTTGCATCACTTCTTGTGCCTGTTATCAACTTGGAAAAAGCTCAAGCCAGCTGAATTTGATAAGATCCTTTCACCTGGCATGCCAAGAACACAGCTGATGTTAATCGCAGTCGATCTCTTAAGAAAAGGATTCCAGAATCCACAAGATCCTTTACTCGATCATCTCCATCAAGATCCTTTAGCATGCACAAGCTGCGATCCCAACCACAACGATTCAACCACCATGGTTCTTATTTTGGATGAACTAAAACGGCTATTAAATGGCTTCGACAAAGAGCGAATTATTCTCAGTGAAATCACTCGAAAGCAGCTGATCCAACTGAAACGCGATCTCACCAGTCCCTACCGCCACCTTTCATCTGAACTGACATGGATGTACACTGCTACAACTCTTAGACAACTCAAACAATGGAATGCTCAACTCTTCCAAACTCAAATTCAAGGCCCCTTCTTAACTGAATGGTTAAGTGAGATTGATCGAGAGAGAGCATTGCAGCGGGAGAGAATTGAGACTGCTTTGAGACTCATCCAGCATCCCTTTACAGAACATGAAGTCGCACTCATTAAGGGAAAACTCCATACCACCTTCGACATTGAAAATGAGCAAGACTCTCGATTTTTTGCAAACCTTAATCTCATCTATCGATCACCCTTGAAAAGTCTCATTTCACATACAATGAGAGAGCCCATTGAACCTCCTTCTTTTACTTTTAGTAACTCTCCTCCTCGTCACACCCGAGGGGTTCTCCGTTTCTACCGTCACTACTCTCATCTTTGGCCCCACCTGCTTAAAAAAATCTTAAGAGAAAAGCTGCGCCACATTCAAGCCCCCTCTCCTAACAATGAAGAGTTCCAAATGAACTGGAGTAATGCTTTAAATCAAGAGCTGCTCTGCCTTGAAGAAACCTATCAATACCTCCGTTCATCATTGTTAGAAGAACAGCCCAGATTTCCTCTGAACTTACCTGAAATACGCAAGCATATCGAATCTCCCACTTCCCTGATCCTCGCATCAAGGCATCTGATCCCTCAAAGCATCCATCAAAAACTTTCTCTATCCAGGCCCACTGCCTTAAGCAAACATGCTTGGGATGTCGTCCTTGTTAAAAATGGGGAAGATGAAGCAATCGTCCGCTCCTTGCTTCCAGAAAGCCTCCAAGAAGAGATGACCTTTTATCATACTAAGAACTTTAATACTGGAGGGATTCCGCTTGTTCATTCCCCTGAACAAAGGGAATATGTGGAATGCTCGTCTTTAAGTCATTAAGGCAAAACATGTTGACGTTTCTTATTGCAAAACGCCAACTGCAATGTCAAAATAGCATTAAAAACGCCAATAGCGGTGACGTTTTGCAACAGAGGATCAAACAATGGATTTCTATCCCCGATATTTCCTGGAACCGGGATTCAGTTATTTTCTCTTTGGGCCAAGAGGAACCGGCAAAACAACCCTCATCCGAAAGATCCATCCCGATGCCCTTTGGATCGATCTCCTTCAACCCGATTTAGAAAGGTCCTTATTAAGCCGTCCCGAGATGCTTGTGGAAATGATCGAGGCGCAGCCGAGCAAAAAGACGATTGTCATCGATGAGGTTCAGAAAATCCCCTCTCTATTAAATGTCGTCCACATGATGATCGAAAAAAAGAAAGGGCTTCAATTTGTTCTGACAGGATCCAGCTCGCGCAAGCTCAAACGAACGGGGGCAAACCTATTAGGGGGAAGGGCTTATAAAAAGACACTTCACCCTTTTATGGCAGCAGAGCTCAAGGAGGACTTTAACTTTGAAAGAGCCCTCTTGCGCGGAATGCTTCCTTTATTGATCCACTCAGAAGATCCCAGAAGCGTGTTAGAAGGATACATCTCATTGTACTTAAAAGAAGAAATCCAAGCAGAAGGTCTAGTTCGAAATCTCGAGCAATTTTCCCGTTTTTTAGATGTCATTTCTTTTTCTCACGGATCCATTCTCAATACAACAAATATTGCTAGAGAGAGTGAAATTAAACGCTCTACCGTAAATAACTATATCGATATTTTAGAAGAGCTCTTACTTGCTTATCGCATTCCCGTGTTCGAGAAACGTGCTGCACGCCTATTAACCTCGCACCCAAAATTCTATCTCTTTGACAGCGGAGTCTTTCAAATCTTACGCCCCAAAGGCCCTCTTGACAAACCACAAGAAATCGATGGAGCTGCTCTTGAAGGGTTAGTGGCTCAGCATTTAACTGCATGGTGCGATTACAGCAAAGAAAAAGCCTCCCTTTATTTTTGGAGGACCCGGTCTGATCTCGAAGTCGATTTTGTAATCTATGGAGAAAAAAGCTTTTATGCGTTAGAAGTTAAAAATGCAAAAAAAGTAGCTCCTCAGGATCTAAAAGGCCTTCAGGCTTTTCTAGGAGATTATCCAGAAGCTCAGGCCTTATTTCTTTATCGAGGCGAGACTCGATTAAAAATAGGCGATGTTCTCTGTATTCCTGTAGCAGAATTTTTACACCAACTCAAACCCGACCGATTTCTCTAATTCCTTAACAATTCAAAGGAAGGAATGCAACGCTGGCAGAAGGTTCGTGAGTCAAGCGCTAAGCCGTGTATCATTTCATAATCATCTTGCAGTCAAAAACCGATCTATCAATTCAAAAAAAATGCAGTAGCAAAAATAGATAAAAAAAAATATAAGGCAGAGGAAAGTATATACCCCTTCCGGTTCAAAGGCGCCCTAAGGGACTGATTCAAAGCCCCGGATTT
>CAYWSY010000019.1:0-27871 GCA_964461105.1 uncultured bacterium | reverse complement strand
TATCCTGTTATTTTTTCTTTATTCAACTTTGCAGGTATTCTGGGTGCCTTTGAACAGGAAGGGGTATGTACACCTGCAGAAGTTGTACAAAGAAAAAATAATAGAGTAGAAATGGGGCTTCCTATCTCTACTCTATTGTTTTCATTTGCTATATATAATTTGAAAGTGGCGTTGTAAAGAATTTTTCAAGAGGGATCCCTTGATCCCCAACCAAGAGAACGCGCTCTGGTTTGAAGTTGTTTATAAAAAGGTCGATGCCTGATCGATTGATTGAGCCATGGTTACTTTTTACTTCAATTGCTGTGATCGAGTTACCTTGTCGTAAAACGAAATCGACTTCTTTATCTCCTTCCCGCCAATAAAATAACTCGATTTGCGTTCCTCGAATGCTATTTAAAAGATAGGCTCCAACGGAGGATTCAACAAGTCGTCCCCAGAAAACTGGGTCGCTGCGAGCCTCTTTAAATGTTTTTCCTGACTGGGCGGACATCAAAGCGGTGTTGTAAACTGAGAATTTAGGACTCGATCCTTTTTGTCTAACTGATTGTTTGGCGAATTTTTGGAGCCCACATAATAGTCCTGCTCCTGATAGTAAGTTAAGGTAGTGGGCTAAAGTCGTTGTATTTCCAGCTTCTTGCAATTCTCCGAGTGTTTTTGAGTAGGATAAGATCTGACCAGAATAGTGACACCCTAACTGAAATAAGCGCCTCAGCAAAGCGGGTTTATTGACTTGCGTCATGAGAAGGATGTCCCGCGAAATTGTCGTTTCGATTAAGGACTCATTGATGTAGTAATTCCAACGAGATGGATCATTTTCGTCGGCAAGGGGCGCAGCTCCAGGGTACCCTCCAAAATACAGGTACTGATCTAACGTCCACCCAAAGTGCTCTCGCATTTCCGGAAAGGACCAGTGCGTTACAGGAATATTTTCAAAACGCCCCGCTAAGCTTTCCGACAGTCCCTTTTGCATGAGCCAAGGAGAAGAACCTAAGATCACAACGGATAGATTGAGTTGATTGCGGGTATCTTGGTCCCAAAGGGATTTAATCGCATCTGACCAATTTGGAATCTTTTGAACTTCATCGATGATGAGCACAGCCCCTTCTTTTGTTTCTACTTTGCTTCGAGCGACCTCCCATTGTTGTTGAAGCCATGCGACATTGTGCAGGGTTGCCAAGTCTGCCGAAATATAATGGGAAGGTTTCTTTAATTCCTCAGAGGCTTGTAATACAAGCGTTGTCTTGCCAACCTGTCTGGGACCGAGAAGGACTTGAATAAAGCGACGTGGTTCTTGGAGACGTTGATAGAGCTGGGCAAAAATAGGGCGTTTTTTCATGGTCTTGCCTCGGGGGGGGTCTTTTTACTCAGTATACTGAGCAATTTTACTCAATGCAATGAGTAAAATTAATGTTTTCAGTCTGGTTTGTAGCTAAATTATTGATGATCAATGACAAGCGTTAATTAATTAAATGGCAAGCAGCCATGTGCCCAGGAGCAATTTGCTGTAGGATTGGGGCCTTTTCATGGCATAAGGGCTGTGCTAAAGGGCATCTGCTTGCAAAAGGGCAGCCGCCTGCCATTTTGAGCGGAGAGGGGAGTTCCCCTTGCAAGAGCGCCCGGGAGCGCTTTTGCTCGATCTTGGGATCGGGAATCGGGATCGCGCTTAGGAGCGCTTGGGTGTAGGGATGCAGGGGCTTGCTGTAGAGGTCTTCTGCAGGGGCGATTTCGACGATATGGCCAAGGTACATGACAGCCACTCGATCGGAGATGTACTTGACCATCGCAAGATCGTGAGCAATGAAGAGGTAGGTTAGGCCCATTTCATGCTGCAGCTGTTTGAGAAGGTTGACAATTTGAGCTTGAACGGAAACATCAAGAGCGGAGATCGGCTCATCACACACGATAAACTTAGGGCTGAGAGCAAGGGCTCTTGCAATGCCGATGCGCTGTCTCTGTCCGCCGCTGAATTCATGGGGGAAGCGCTGCAGGGAGGTTTGGCTTAATCCTACGAGATCCAGAAGCTTTGAGACAATGGATTTCATCTGAGAGGAAGCCGCAATCTTGTGGATGCGCAAGGGCTCAGAGATAATATCAAAGGCGTTCATGCGGGGATTGAGTGAGGCATAAGGGTCTTGAAAGATCACTTGTGCTTGGCGGCGGAATTCGTGAAGCTCAAGAGGGGTGCAGGTTTGAAGGTTGATCCCATCAAAATAGATCTCGCCTGAGGTGGGTGGCTCTAAATTGAGGATGCATCTGCCAGTTGTGGATTTCCCACAGCCTGATTCTCCGACAAGTCCGAGGGTTTCCCCAGGATTGATTTCGAATGAGACAGCATCGATCGCCTTTAAGATTCCTTCTTTGACGGGATAGTGTTTTTTCAGATTGATCACTTGAAGAAGTGGTTTCATGAGCAGGCTCGCTTGTCGTGGGTAAAACAGGCGCTGATGTGTCCGGGTGAGAGTGTATAAAGAGGAGGGGATTGTACGGTGCAGATATTCATAGCATGGGGGCATCTGGCGCAAAAGCCGCATCCGGGAAGGGGAAGGCTTAAATTGGGGGGCATCCCTTCAATGGGAAGCAGCGGGGCCCCTTTGGGTTGGTCGAGCCTTGGGATTGCTTGAAGGAGGCGCTTTGTGTAGGGGTGGCGTGGATGGGCAAAGAGCTGATCTACTGGGGCGCTTTCTACAATTTTTCCGGCATACATGACTAACACACGGTCGCAGAAGTGGGCCACTACGCTCAAATCGTGCGTGATGAGGATCATGCTTGTCTGAGTTTCTTGGCTGATCTGTTTCATCAGGTCTAGAATTTGTGCTTGGATGGTGACGTCAAGGGCTGTAGTGGGCTCATCGGCGATTAGAGCCTTAGGCTTGCATGCCAATGCAAGTGCGATCATGACCCGCTGGCGCATTCCGCCGCTTAAGGTATGAGGGTAGGTGTGCATCCGTTCCGTAGGATTGGAAATGCCCACTCTGTGGAGCATTTCGGTAGCCTCCTTCCATGCGGTTTGGTAGGGAGCATGAGGGAAATGGCGCAGATACCCTTCGACGATTTGTACTCCGATTTTTAACGTGGGGTTGAGCGAGGTCATCGGGTCTTGAAAGATCATGCTGATCTCTTTGCCGCGAATCTCTCTCATCTGCTTTTCTGAAAATGCCGCTAAATCTTTGCCTTCATAATACACATGTCCTTCAATTGTCGCTGTATGGGGGGGGATAAGTTTGACAAGCGCCTTTGCAGCGGCGCTCTTTCCACAGCCAGACTCTCCAACAATACCGAGAATTTCCCCTTTATAGAGGGTAAAATGAATGCCGCGCACCGCTCTAATCTGCTCTCCTTGAGAGCGAAAGGTGACGTGGAGATCTTCAACTTCTAAGAGCTTATTCACTGTCTTAACCTCGGATCTAATGCATCGCGCAGCCCGTCGCCAAGCAGGTTAAAGCTGAGCATCGTCAAGCTGATGAAGGTTGCCGGAAAAAAGAGGCGCCAAGGGTAGTAACGGAGTGCTGAGAGGCCATCGTTTGCCATGGTTCCCCAACTTGCGATTGGGGCTTGGACACCAAGTCCTAGAAAGCTTAAGAATGCTTCTGCGAAAATTGCGGCGGGGATTGTGAGTGTCACAGTGACGATGATCGATCCCATTGTATTGGGGATCAAATGGCGCAGTAAAATGCGCCATCGTGAGGCGCCAAGTGCTCTCGCAGCTCGGATGAAATCGAGCTGCTTGAGCTGCAAAATTTGACTGCGCACGATGCGGGCCATATTGATCCATCCGGTGATGGTGAGCGCAATGATGATCGTGGTGATGCCAGAGCCGATGACGACCATGAGTAAGATGACAACGAGCAAATAGGGGATTGCATAGAGAATATCGGCAAGTCGCATCATCCATTCTTCTGTTTTGCCTCCAATCAGTCCAGCGAATGAGCCATAGAGTACGCCGATCGTTAAATCAATGAGCGACGCGGTGATCCCGACAAAAAGTGAAATACGCGCGCCCCACCAACATCTAGTAAATAGGTCTCGTCCCAATTCATCGGTCCCAAACCAAAATTGAGCACTGGGAGGAGAATTTTTCAGCTGCAGCTGAGTTTCATAATAGGTGTAGGGAGAAAATAGCGGAGCAAAGATAGCAAAGAGCATAAAAATGGTAAGTGTGATGAGCCCGAACATCGCAGAGCGATTTGTTTTCAGCCGCCTCCATGCATCTTGCCAGTAGGAAATAGGCTCTAAGATCAGACTCTCCTGAACTGCATGCTTTTGCGCTTGGTCTAACGGGGAAAACAGATTATCCATCAAGTACTCTTTTTAATCCTTGGGTCAATCAGATAGTATAAAATATCGACGATAAAAATACAGAGCAACAGAATCGTGCTATAAAATAAGGTGGTGCCCATGATCACAGTATAATCTCGGTTGGTGATGCTCATGACAAACCATTGACCTAAACCTGGGATTCCAAAGATTTTTTCAATCGCAAAGCTTCCTGTGAGGATTCCTGCAGTGAGAGGTCCGAGGTAAGTGACAATGGGAAGAAGGGCGTTGCGCATCACGTGGGTAAATAAAATCTGAATCCCATTTAAGCCTTTCGCTTTTGCAGTTTGAATATAATCTTGGTTAAGGACCTCGACCATGTTGGCTCGTGTCAATCGTGCGATGAACGCCATGGGAAGGGCCGCAAGGGAGACTGCAGGCATAATCGATTGGCTAAATGATCCCCAACGAGCAACGGGCAAGAGATCGAGTTTCATCGCAAAGAGATATTGAAGGTAGGTTGCCAGGATGAAGCTTGGAACGGAGATGCCGATGACAGCAACGACCATGGCTGCTTGGTCTTTCCAGCGTTGATGATTCATTGCGGCTATAGATCCGAGGGTGATCCCGCCTGCAAGGGAAAGTAGCAGCGCTTCCATGCCCAGGTAAAAGGATACAGGAAATCCTTCAGAGATGATCTGGTTGACCGTTCTTCCTTGGTATTTAAATGAGGGGCCAAGGTCGCCTGTGACGATTCCCTTAAGATACTTTCCAAATTGGACGATGATGGGTTGATCGAGACCATAATGTTTTTGGAGGGCTTTTAGAATTTCTTCAGGGATCGCTTTATCTTGAACAAAAGGGTCTCCTGGAATGGCGTGCATGAGAAAGAAGGTCATGCTTGTGACGATAAACAAGGAAGCTAAGAGGATGGCCCCTTTTTTCATTAAATAACGCATCAAGGGCCCTCCAGATAGGCAAATTTGAAGTCAGCTTGTCCGAGCGCATCGATTCTGACTCCTTTGAGCGCCTTAGATTTTAGATAGGCAGCCGTGTAGAAATAAATTGGAATTAAAGGCATCTCTTCGATGAGGATCTGTTCAGCTTGGCTTAAAATATGAGTTCTCTCTTGAGGGGTTGTTGCCAGGTCGGATGCGCAAAGCAGCTCGGTAAACCTGGGGTGATTCCATTGGGTGTAATTATCGCTGCTGGAGGGGTATTTATACAGCTCAAAAAAGGTCATCGGGTCATTGAAGCCTGCCAACCCTCCCATCCGAGCAATTGAAAATTGATAGTGGCGCAATTGATCGAGAAAGACTTTCCACTCCATATTGTTGAGGACAACTTGGATTCCAAGGGCGGAGCGCCACTGTCCTTGGATGGCTTGGGCAATCTTGTGGTGTCCGCTATTCGTGTTATAACTTAAATTAAAAACAGGAAGTTGCTCTTTAGTGATGTTAAGTTCTTGAAGTCCTATTTCAAGTTCTCTTCTTGCAGCTTCGAGATCAGCATCGTGAAAGAGTCCAGAGGAGCGATTCCACATCCCTGGGGGGATGAGTGCTGTCGCGGAAGGTTGGCCTGTTTGCAGCACATTGGAGACAATCTCTTCTCGGTTGATGGCGAAACTAAGCGCTCTTCGAATGTGAGCATTGGTAAAGGGAAATTGTTTGGTATTGAAGAGATAGAAATACACTCCAGGGATCGGATGGATGTGGATCTCTTTCCTATTTTTTAAATGCTCCATGGCATCTAAGGGAAGCGAGGAAAGGGGGCTTCCGGCCCAATCAAGGTCCCCATTTTCAAAGAGATTGAGTGTGGTCATTTCGTCTTCGATGATGGGGATTGAAATGTGTTGTAGGCGGATTTTTTCAGCATTCCAGTAATGTTCATTTTTAATGAGATCGATTTCGGCATTGTGTTTCCAGCGGCTTAAACAAAAAGGACCATTGCAGACAAACTGAGGACTGAAATTCTCTGCCCAACCGGGAAAGGGGATAGCGATATGAGAGGGTACAACAGGGAAGCTATGGCTTGCAACCAACTGGAGGAAATAGGGGGTTGGATGATCGAGCTCAACCCTCAAGGTTCGCTCATTAATCGCGTTCACACCAAGCTGATCTACAGGGCACTTTCCCATTTTAGCTGCGTGCCCATTTTTGAGGACGTATAAGTCGCTCGAGAAGGGACAGGGGAATGCAGGGTCAATGATTGCCTTCCAGGTATGCTCGACATCTAAAGCTGTAATGGGAGCGCCATCACTCCAGGAAGCTGCACGCAAATGGAAGGTATAGGTTAAGCGATCTTCGGAAATTTCGATTCGTTCGGCCAAGGCAGGGATGATTTGTCCCGATTCATCGAAATCCAGTAACCCTTCAAAACACATCTTAATCACTGCAAGGGAGATTGTGTCGGTAGCTTTTCTAGGATCGAGAGTAGGGGGTTCACCTGCAAGGCTTAAATGCAGAGTCTGTGATTTCGCGCGCTCTGCTAAAGAGGCGTCTTTTTTGCTGCAGCTAGCAAGCAGAGTTACAATGAGAACAAAAGAATAGAGGATACGCATCCAGAGCCCATGTTTACATGAAGTCAGGATCATAATTCAAGATTCTATTTTACGTCAGCTTAATCCGGCTGAGACGTCTTGATGGAGCGAATAAAAGGTGCGTTGTGTAGGATTATCAAGATATTTCACTTCAATTTCGTGTGTGAGTTTCGGAGCAAATGTTTGGCTAGAAACTCTGTGGTCAACTAGAGGAGAACCCGATTCAGGTTGGATTTTGTAAAGCTGCTTTTTATTGCCATTCATCTTGGCAAGAAGATCTAAATGGGGGATAAAGTCTCGGCTCGTGATGTTAATTGAATCATGGCATAGGTGTTTAGGTACAATCGCTGCAGGAGCAACTGCAATTACAATGATCCTTTCCCGAATATATTTTGGAGCTTTTAGCAGAGCATTGCGGACATGCAAAGCGCCTTGGCTATGGCAAATTTGAACGAATTTGACATCATGTCCATATGTTGTGAAAAACTCATTCCATTGCTTGAGCAGCAGATCTGAGGGAGGGGTTGTGAGTTTCAAGTGGAGCAATAGGCACTCGATTAAATCAGCGATAATTCCATGGGTTGCATTATAGACATAGCGAAGATTGATGTTTTGCTCACCATTATCATGATTAGAGACAATATGCGCTGCAGCATGTGCATATTCTTGTAGTTTACCAACGTTCTGTAAACAGTGGTTTTGTGAGTTTTTCACTCCATTGATGAAGCTCAACCCACTGTCATGTTTCATATGAAAGGCAAAGTGTTTCATCACTTCGATGCGTTTGTTTTCAGGGAGTTTTTCCCATTCTATTTTAAGAAGTTCTGCTGTCCTGATTCCTGCCATCCATTCAGGCGTATTGCGTGGGGCCTGTTTGAGGATAAGATTGGCCTGCATATGAGGGAAAAAGGGAGCTGCAATCGATTCAACAATGAACCTTAATACAGCAAATACATTTTCTAAATAATAAGACTCTGGATTTGAACTATAGGCAAGGGGATGAACAGCATGAGCTCGGTTAATTAAAGCGTTTGCCGTACCTAAATGGCGATGTTCAATGAGCGTTTTAAACACATTGTTAGCCTTTTCAATGGTCATTATAGTTGGTGCTCGTGGGGCCGTTGGGATAGACGGTGGGGCCAACGCAGTAAAAGAGCTTGAAAGAGGATTTATTGACTTTGTTAGAGCAACCATTTTTAAGCTTTGTTTTTATATGTTTGTTTAAAAACTCAACTGTCCGTTGCCCTGATTATATCATATAATCAGTTAGTTTTCAATCTATTTGCTTGCGTTTGCTTTATGGCTTATAAGTTGCTTGTAATTAATGTGTTGCGATTTTTGCGTGCCCCTTCCGGTTCAAAGGTGCCTTTGAACCGGAAAGGGCATAGAAATGATTACGCTGAGCGTCGATGTTGAGCGCTTTCGCGGAGTTGAGCGAAGATTTGAGCTGCGCTAGGGGTAGTGCCCGAGCCCCTAAATTGAAGGGTCCCAACAAAAGGGGGCCGTAGGCGCTGAAGACTGCGATCGCCAATATGGATCATCCCATTTCCGGAAGCAGCCCTGAAGAGGTCATCTGCTTTTACCCAAGCAATTTCAGATTTTTCCCTGTCGTGACGAGCCCTATTGAATGCGCCTGGTGTCACTCTGTGATCGTTCATTTCTAACAGGTACATGACATATTTGGAGCCAATGCAAGGGGCTTGTTTAAGGCGTCTTTCCAAGGTAGATTGAGATCCTAGAATCTCGCCTGTTTCTTCAGCGCCTTCACGCGCTGCTGTTTGAATAGGTCTTTCTCCTCGCTCAGGTTTTCCTCCAAAATCACTCCAGGTGTTCGGATGATAGCCAGCAGATTCTTTGCCAATTAAAAATTCGAGATGTCCATCTTTGAAGCGGTACGGGAGAATGCCTGCGCCGTGAAAAGATGAATGTGTCTGTTGTGTAACTGATCTGGAATGTATATCTGGTTGTCGTGTGAATGATCTAGAGGGCATATAGGTAACATCGCTGCTTCTTGAGCTGCTCGAAGAACTCGGCTTGGAACTGCCTTTAGAGCTTCTTGAGGAGCGACGTCTAGAAGATGAATGCCGTTTAGAAGAAGAGCGGTGTTTTTTAGAAGAAGACGAATGGCGACTTCTTTTTGTTTTAGAAGAAGGGTTGGGTGTTTCACGAACTGGAGCGGATATGGTTGCAAACTGTTTCAGTGCAACATAAACCACAATATTGGCAACAGGGATTAACAGGGCAACTCCCGCAGCAAAATGAGAAAATCGGTTAGGGGATGAGGGGGTAAAGGCTGTAATGAGATTGTTTATCCCATCTGTGTAAGGCGATGTTAGATAATTTATTTTCGTTAAATTAATATATGCGTTTGTTGTCATTATGCCCTCTTTTTTGTGGTCGATTATATCAGAAGTCTGTGTATTTTTCAATGCGCTTAATGGTTGTTCAATTGAGTTTGCTTTTATTTTGTAACATGTTTGTAACCAATGCACTAAGTGTTATCGAAGCCATTTCCTTAGGAAAAAAGGGGGGGGATCGAGTATAAGAGAAGCCTTAACGATCTAAAAAAACCCAGAATATCACGATGAAAAAACAACCCTCTTCAGGTAATAAAATTTTCTTTGCTAGTTTGGGCTGCGCCCGGAACCTTGTCGATACGGAAGTGATGCTCGGCATTTTGCTTCAGGCGGGAATGGAGCCCACAGACCGCCCACAAGAGGCTGATTTTCTTGTCGTCAATACATGTGGCTTTTTGGCCTCAGCTCGCCAAGAATCTTGCGATACGATTGGATCTTTGTTTCAAGAGAAGAAAAAGGCGGGAAAAGTGATTGTGGCTGGATGCATGGTTCAAAAGCATAAGGATGAGCTAAAAACCCAGTTTCCAGAGATCCATTATTTTCTTGGATCGGGAGATATGGAAAAAATCCTCGAAGCTGTCAATGCTCCGGCTCCGGGTGAAGCTGTGACCTCTGCGCGCAGTTATCTTGAGTGGGGAGAAGTGCCTCGACAACTCTCCACGCCCAAGCATTACGCTTACCTCAAAATTGCTGAAGGTTGCGCCAAGCAATGTGCTTTTTGCATCATTCCCAAAATTAAGGGTCCTCTTAAAAGTAAAGCTGTTGAACAGGTCGTCAAAGAATTTAAAAGCTTGCTAGCTCAAGGGGTGCATGAAATTATCCTGATTGCTCAAGATTTAGGAGATTTTGGCAAAGATCGGCAAGTTGCTCATGGTTTAGAGGGGCTTGTGCGCGAACTGTCTCAGATTCCAGGTGATTTTTGGATCCGGTTTTTATATCTCTATCCCGATGAGATTACAGATGAGTTGATTGATTTGATGGAAAAAGATCCTCGTATTTGTCCTTATCTCGATATGCCGATCCAGCACATCAATAATCAGATGCTCAAAGCGATGCGGCGTAAAACGTCTCGCGAACAGATTATTGACATCATCCAAAAACTGCGGCAGCGGATCCCTCATGTGGTGATTCGAACCAGCTTAATGGTCGGTTTCCCTGGGGAAACGGAAGAGCAATTTAAAGAGCTGGTGCAGTTTGTTAAAGAGTATCCGCTTGATAATATCGGAATTTTTACTTATTCGCTCGAAGCGGAATCCCCTTCTGCTAAAATGGATGGCCATATCAGCGAAGAGATCAAGCAAAAACGCTATGAGGAGTTAGCGCAGACGCAAATGGATGTGGTCGATCAACGCAACCAATCGTATATTGGAAAAACGCTAAAAGTTGTCGTCGAAGGGTACCATCCTGAATCAGAGTTTCTGATGACAGGTCGTTTTTATGGTCAATGCCCAGAGATTGACGGTCAGGTGATCATCAACGATGGACGCAAAGTCAAAGCATTTGGTGAGTTTTACGAAGTGACCATCACCGATGTTGCAGGTTATGATCTCATTGGAGCTGTGACAGCTGTGTGCAAGCCAAAAGCCGAACCTAAATCGAAGCTTAGTTTAGCAAATGGATAAACGGCTCATCTTAAAAGCCGGAAAAGAAAAAGCAGTGCTCAAACGGCATCCGTGGATTTTTTCTGGAGCGATCGAGCAGTTTCCTGACATCGAGCCGGGAGAGATCCTTCCCATTTATAGCCACTCGGGCTCTTTTTTGGCTCAAGGGTATTTTCATCCACAGAATTCTCTTGCGGGCCGTATTCTGTCATTCACCCAAGAGCCGATCTTAGGGCTTCTTTCTCGTAAAATTGATGAAGCAATCGCACTCCGAGCTTCTCTTTTTGATCTTAGTCAGACCGATAGTTTTCGGCTTATTAATGCAGAAGGAGATGGGATTCCAGGACTTATTGTCGATCAGTATGGCCCCATTCTCGTCATTCAAATCAACACCTGCGGCATTGAGAGGCTGCGTCATGATGTCATCTCATTGCTCATTTCAAAATTAAAACCCCAAGCCATCTATGAAAAATCAATCTCTTCCGCACGCGCTCAAGAAGGCTTAGCCGATTCGCAAGGATTTGTGTTTGGTTCCGCATCTGATGAGCAGATCATTTTAGAAAATGGGATCCGTTTTCTGATCTCTTTAGAAAACGGACAAAAAACGGGCTTTTTTCTCGATCAACGAGAGATGCGCAGTTTAGTTAGGCAGTATGCGAGAGGAAGAGCTGTATTGAACTGTTTTTCTTACAGTGGGGGCTTTTCTCTTGCAGCTCTGTGTGGCGGCGCCGCAAAAGCTTGGAGTGTTGATGTGAGCAAAGGGGCTGTGATGCTCGCAGAGCGCAATGCGGCGCTCAATGGTTTCACTCCCTCTCAACATGAAGGGATTGCAGCGGATGTGTTTACTTTTTTGCGCGAAGTTTCTGTTCCAGCGGATTTCATCATCCTTGATCCCCCTGCGTTTGCTAAGAAAAGAGGGGATATCCATGCAGCCTGCTCAGGATATAAAGAGATCAATCGTCTTGCTTTAAAGCAACTCCCTTCACGCTCCTATCTTTTAACTTCCTCTTGCTCCCATTTTATTGATGAGGCATTATTCAAAAATGTGGTCTTTCAAGCGTCGGTAGAGGCGGGCAGGGATGTTATGATTCTCTCGAGCCATCTTCAATCTCCGGACCACCCGATCTCTTTAGCTCATCCAGAAGGGGGGTATTTAAAGAGCTTGTTATTATACATCCTCTAGTTGGGATAGGGTCATGGCAAAGGAACGATTTACTCTCTTTACAGTTTATGCTGTGCTCGTTGCTGCCTTAGGTGGTTTTTTATACGGGTACCATATCGCAGCGATTTCTGGAGCCTTGTTATTCATCGCAGAGCAATTTACTTTAACTTCCTCTCAAGAAGGAACACTGGTCAGCTTACTTCTTCTCGGTTCTCTATTTGGCGCATTATGTTCAGGCGCTTTAGCAGATCGCGTAGGCAGAAAGCCTGCTCTTCTGTTAACGGCTGCTATATTTATCGGTGGCACTGGCATTGTTTATTTGGCAACTTCGTTTTCTACGTTAATGTATGGAAGAGCGATTCTTGGGTTTGCAATTGGTTTAGTATCTCTGCTTGTCCCTCTTTATCTTGCTGAAATTTCTCCTCCTCATTCTAGAGGCGCTTTTGTCTCGATTAATCAGCTTGCGATCACCATCGGGATTTTGATCGCCTATTTTGTCAATTATCTCTACGCTGATACGGGAAACTGGAGAATGATGTTTGCTTGGGGAATGGCTCCAGCGCTCCTTCAAATCATCGGGGGGATCTTCCTTCCAGAAACACCTTCGTGGTTGATGGCTAACCGACAGGAGACAGCCGCAATTCAGGCCTTTACACGCTTGCGTCGGGATCGAGAGTGGAAGGGGTGCTTAACTGAGATGCAACATTCGGCATCTCCTCGTAAAGATCATGGATGGAAGGCTCTTTTGCAGTCCCGCTTTCGCTTTGTTTTGATCTTAGGATTGTGTATTGCTACTTTTCAGCAGATCACAGGGATTAATACCGTGATTTTCTATGCTCCTAAAATTTTTCAAGTAGCAGGATTTTCTTCCGCATCAAACGCAATTTTTGCAACCGTCAGCATTGGGATCATGAACGTCGTTGCAACAGCGCTCTCTGTGTGGCTACTCGACAGGCTCGGAAGACGCCCGCTGCTTCTTTTCGGAGTAGGGGGGATGATTATCAGTCTTTTGGTTTTAAGTGGTGCCTTTTTTGTCCAATCTTCTTCAATTGGTCTGATTGCTGTGATTAGTTTAATGAGTTATGTCGCTTGCTTTGGTATTGGTTTAGGGCCGATTACCTGGTTGCTTCTTTCAGAGATTTACCCCCTTTCAATTCGCGGTAAGGCGATGACGCTTGCCATCTCTTTAAACTCGCTAGCTAACTATGTGGTTTCCCTCGTGTTCCTCGATCTCATTGGCGCACTTGGGATTAGTTGGACCTTTATTCTCTTTGCTGGCATCGGGATCATCGCGCTTGGCGTGATCTGGCGCTATGTCCCCGAGACGAAGGGAAAACGTCTCGAGGAGATTGAGAAAGAGCTGATTAATTAAGCAAGATTCAGATAATAGTCTGCGATTTTTGCGGTATGCGGCAATAAACTTGGTCGCTCTTCCAGTAAAGCTTTCAGCATCAAGAAATGGGAGCGCGCTACGAATTTCTCATCAGCACTTTCGCTGTAGATCCAACTGAGCTCAGCTAAACGGAAGAGAGCGATCGCTTTGATGCTATCAGAGTCCGATTGAACTAATTTCTGGTATTCTGTTCTCAGTTCTTTGCATTCTGCAGGTCGCAATTGTCCTTGTTTTAAGCGATCTTCTAGTGCAAGAAGCTGAGACTCTTCAGAGGTTTTCGTTGTGTGCAGACGTAATTTCAGTAGCTCTGATTTGATTTCGTAATGCTGAAGTCTCAGTGGCAGCGGAGAAGATCCTGATTCTAACGAAGCCCAATCAGCAATTTGAAATGCATGTTGTTTCAGCCCCCGTGGTAGATGCGGGTCTAAAAATGAAAAGGCGCTTTTGTGTTTCCTTGCAGAGCACTTAGAGAATTGTATATTTTCTCTATATGCTGAGATGGAAAACTGTTCCAGTCTTTGATTTCTTTTCTTTGTAGAAGTAGAAGGGCGTGCTGTTGACGTGATTGGCAATAATTCAGAGGGGGATTCATTTATTTGCCGAGAGATTTGAGAGGAGTAAGTATAGGCAAGCCGCATCGTAAAGGGCATTTGTGATAAATGCATTAGAAAGAACGATGCGACTAGTTTTTCTGCATCTTTTAGGTAGGCTAGGCGCTTGTCAGAATGATACTCAGAAAGGTGCATATTGAGCTCGATCAATCTCAATGTAACAGAAATGCGAATTGGGGATTCCACTAGATTCAATTGTAATTGCTTATACTCCTCAAGAAGCGATTCGATCTCATGATAGGAAAGTTCTCCCATATGGAGTTTATTCTCTAATTCAAAAAAACAATTTAGATGTTCTCTCTCTGCATAGGGTTGAAAGCTTAAAGCATCTTTCAGATGCAATAGGGTCATCTCCATTTCGTACCTTTGAACGGGGATGAGTTTAACGAGCTCTTGGATATGGAGTGGATGCGTCTTAAGATTTGGGCGTAAGCAAGCCAAATTAAGATAACAAAACGCAATTTTTTCAGCTCCTTTAACTGCACTTGGCCTTAAGAGCGCTTGTGCTTCTTTGAGGCACTCGAGTGTAATATCGCCAGGTTGAGCATTTAATTCTCTGAGTCGCTGTTGATGGTGTAAAAGAAATGGAGGAATCACATCATCTGTTAAGGGTGCTGAAGAGGAAGAAGAGCTTGATGAGCTCGTTGGAGAAAGTTCTTCGTGAAGTTCTAGTACATAGCGTGTGGGAGTTAGTGATTCATGCTTTTTTTCATGGTTAACGGCAAATGCGCGCCAGTACTGTGCCCCATATGAAATCAGCAATTGATTGCCCGCTTTAATGTCTTTAGTTGCGCTGATAACAAGCTCTAGCTTTCCATTAATAATGCAAATTTCAGCTTGTAAATTTGAAGAAGGGCCCCCGTCATTGAAATATCTTGTGAAGTTGCCCACATCGATTGCATCTACGCCAAGGTCATAACCCTCATCAGGTTTTACATGATCCACTCCAAAGGAACTCTGAGCCGCTTGCTCAAGTTTTTTTTTGGCGCTGGTGTTGACCATCGGACATTCTTTAGAATCGATCCCTTCGAGCAGGTCGTACACATATGCTTTAGAATCGCACATTCCTTCAATTCCCAATATGTATCGTCCAGAGTAGATCGCAATCATTTCTCCTGCTTTAATTGCTTTTCTTGCAAAAACACCATGGCCGATCGTATCGGAAATGTATGCCACTTCAACAACTGTGTGATCATATCCCCTTTCTCTAATGGCGTTCTCGTAATTTCCGATAAGATCAGATAGTTGTACTACTTTGTACTGTGAAGTTAGTTTGAGTTTAGAGAGGGGTTTCATAAAGGTAAAAAACAGAGGAAATTCAGAAAATGGGAGTCGGAATTGCGCTGGAAGAGAGCTCACAACTGCGGATCGTGGGATGAGTGTACTTACGCGTTTTCGGGATGTCGTAGAGGAGTCTGTTGCAACTGTTCTCGATCGAAGTGTTCTTGGGCCATCAACTGGAGCGGGCAGGGGCAAGCGTTTGGTTCGAGTGGAGGACGTGCCAGCGTCTGAACTGGATGATGCTGTTGAGACAGAAACAGGGCTAATTGAACTTGTCATATAAATAACTCCTTATTAATTTAATTAGTTGATGTATATTTTATTTAATTGCTACATTTAAAATCAATATTTATTATTATTTGTCGTAAATTGCTTATTATAAGTTATTTGAATTGTTAGTTAATTGTTGACTTAAATTGCGTTTAATTTATATAATTAGCTGATAAAACTAAAAAATTATCAATAATAAGAGGTAAAAAATGAGTTTAATTTCATCATCAAGTTCATCATCATCAAGTTCATCATGGGTCACCCCACCGGACTCTCCTACCCTGCTTAGCGATAGTGATTTCGAAACTGAGGTTCAAAGCGAACATACTGAAAAAAAATTGCGGACTTCTTTTGAATCTAGTCATGTCAGAACGTTGAGCGATGATTTATTTAATCAATATCTAGGAGTATTGGAGCGTTTTAAGCGCAGAGGGGGTTCAGAGTTGAAACCACATGAAGTATCCAGCCTCGTTTCTCTTTCTCGCTCATATAGAGAATTGTCAAGTGCAACTCCGAGAGATCAAATCACCCTTTGTGAGATTGGTTTATATTTAGCGCGTCATTTTACAAGCAAAATAAAAACTGACCCAGAACATGCTCACTCACACACAGAAAATGCTAAAAAATACCACACGCTTGGAACACAGCGATTTGGAACAGGAAAGTATGATCTTCGAGGAGATGCATGTTGGAATGCCGGCTTTTTCTATGAAAAACAAGCTAAAGACGCAGAGCCTTCCCGCAAGAGAGCGCTTCTCACAGAAGCCTTAGCTTACTATAAAAAAGCTGCAAAATCGACATTAGAATACACGGAGGAATCTCATGACTATTCCTGTTATTCCGATGTCTCTAGAGTTTTTTCTAAATTAGCTGAACTGACAGAAGATCCCATTGAGAGAGCGGCATTCACAGAAAAAGCAACAGCAAATAAAACGCTTGCTAAAAGGCAAAAAGCTGATCAGGGGAGGTTGCAAACGTTAAGTCGAAGGCAACTCAACCATGCAAACAATCTTGACATAAGAGCAGGTAGACTTCTCACAGAGATAGCTAGCCAAGAGCACTCTATAACTCAAGCTCAGTTAAAAGAATGTAATCATATCCTTGCATTTGAGCCCTCTTTTTTCTGTCACACCGATCCAGTAAAAACACTTAACTACTTAAAAAGACGTGGGGAACTCGCTCTTGCAGTGGGTCATTACTATGAAAACCGCTTATGTAACAAAGGGCGTCCTTATTCGATCGCAGAACTATCTGCAGATAAGGCGATTAAGTATTTTAAAATCGCTCAAAATCCCTATGGCGTTGGTAAATATGATGTTCCGGCGGAAGCATTTAGAGGTCAGGCTAGAGTCTTAATGTGGCTGACTGCAAAAAAAATAACTCCACCCACAACACTTCTGAGAGAAGTTGCAGCGTGTTATGAGAAGGCAGGAAAAGCATCAGCACCGATGTCCGCAGAGCAGGGGGCGCTTGATGACTATCAAGCCGCGAAGAGTGTTTATAGACGAATCGCACTCATAGAGCCTGGTAATCATCTGGCCATGCAAAAAGAGGGGAACTTGCAATTTTTGATCCAATTAAAAACAGCTCAGATTGCTGAGCGTGAAATGAATAGAGGAGGGATGCCTTTAGGTGCATTAAAAATTTGCGCTGAAGAGGCGCTTGAAGAATATGAATCCCTTGGAAGTTGCCATCATGCATTTCGTGGAAAAGCTCGCATTTATGAAGCTCTCTCTAAGCAGGTTTTTGATGAACGACAGGAAGAATATCTTTTAAATGCTGCAACAGCTTATTTGCAAGCAGCAGCAACAACGCCACAAGGTGTTATTAAATATGAAGCGCGTATCTTGGAAGATCTCGCTAGTGCAGCGCTCCATTTTTCTGACCTGCTTGTGAAGACAAAAGAGACATCCCCTTATTTAAATCACGCTTTGGCCAATGGAAAAAAAGCTCTTGGTATTGAAGGTGAAATTTCAGAGGAGCTGTTAGATAGCTTAACGACAGAGTTTCTGCTTCCATATCAAAAACAAGCGTTGATGGCACTTAAGAGCTGTCTTAAGTTTATGGATGTTCCAACGCCAGCGATTGCCGTATCTCCTGCTTCTTCTTCTTCCTCTTCTTCTTCTTCGATGTCCTCTGATGAGACCAGTAGCCTTCCGCCTAAAATGAGATTCAAACGCTTAGCAGCAGATTCTTTAGCAGCAGGTTCTTCAGTGTAAAATAAAGTTGCAAAATCAGCTTGAATTTGAGTACTCTTCTCTTTTTAACTTGGGGAGTACTCTTATATGGCATTGAAGGATATTGAAAAGTGGCTTGGACCGAAAGCAAATGACCTTTTGACACATGTCTGCAAGACGATCGATAAATCCCATCTTCATCTTCCTGGGGCTGATTGGGTTGATCGGATCTTTGCCGGATCGAACCGCTCTCCTCGAGTCCTCCGTAGTTTACAAACGCTCCTTTCCCATGGAAGGCTCTCTGGAACAGGCTACCTCTCGATCCTTCCCGTCGATCAAGGAATCGAACACTCTGCGGGCGCTTCATTTGCCCCCAATCCAGCCTATTTTGATCCAGAAAACATCGTGAAACTTGCCATTGAAGGGGGATGCAATGCTGTTGCGACCACGTATGGAACCTTGAGCCTTCTGTCTCGTAAATATGCGCATAAGATCCCGTTTATGCTTAAATTTAATCATAATGAATTCCTCTCTTATCCGAACAGTTACGATCAGATCCTCTTTGCCTCGATTAAACAGGCTTACGAAATGGGCTGCGTCTCTGTAGGGGCGACCATCTATTTTGGCTCTCCAGAGAGTCGGCGTCAGATCGTCGAGGTCAGCCAAGCCTTTGCACTTGCCCATGAACTTGGCATGGCAACTGTGTTGTGGTGCTATCTGCGCAATCCTGCGTTCAAAACGGCCAGCAGCGACTTTCATGAAGCTGCAGACCTGACTGGGCAAGCCAATCACTTGGGATGCACGATTGGCGCTGATATCGTCAAGCAAAAGCTCCCCACATGCAACGGAGGCTTTAAAGCGCTCAAATTCGGCAAGCAAACAGAAAAGATGTACACGACGCTGAGCTCTGATCATCCGATCGATTTAACAAGATATCAAGTTGTCAATGACTACATGGGAAGAGTGGGCTTGATCAACTCAGGTGGGGCTTCAGGTGATAACGATCTCTCTGAGGCTGTAGCCACAGCGGTCATCAATAAGCGCGCTGGCGGGATGGGGATGATCTCGGGGAGGAAAGCATTCCAAAAGCCGATGAAAGATGGGGTAGAGCTATTACATGCCATCCAAGAGGTGTATCTGTGTAAAGAGGTCACAATCGCTTAGGGTGCGAAGTTGATTTAAGAAAAAGTAACAGGATATCCTGTTACTTTTTTTTAAGAAGAGAATCTCTAAGAACATAGGGATCCAAGTCTATCTCATCTCCCCACGTTAAAGTATCTGTTTTTGGATCAACGCAAACTTGATTAAAATAACTAATAGACTCCCAGGCTTGAAATACACCTTGGCCTACCAAAGGCCTTGTTGCGTAAATAGCTGCGGATAAGGATTCTGCTTGCACTTAGAAATCAGACTCTATAAATTTTTTGTGACAAAACTTAAAATTTTAGGATCATGTATGACTAAGCAGACAAACACGAAGTACCGTATCCGCAACTGGTCAGAGTATAACAAAGCATTGGTAAATAGGGGAAGCCTGACGATTTGGTTTTCCAAAGAATCCTGCGAAAAGTGGAACGCAGAGCCCAGCCTAAAACGAGGAAGGCCCAAAGTCTACTCCGATGAGGCCATTCTCTGCGCGTTGATGATCAAGGCGGTCTATAAACTACCCTTTCGGTCGTTGCGAGGTCTCATGCTTTCGATGATTGGGCTACTCGGACTCTGTCTGCAGGTCCCTTGTTATACGAGGATTTGTAGAAGGGCTGCGGAACTCGGACAAGAAATTCGGCGATTCGGCAACAAAAAAATTACAGATATTGTGTTCGATTCCTCGGGGTTAAAAGTTTACGGCGAAGGAGAGTGGAAGGTTAAAAAACACGGCAAAAGCAAACGCAGAACTTGGAGGAAGCTCCACCTGGCTGTTTGTCCAGATAGCCACGATGTCGTGATTAGTTATCTTGGAGAAAACTCTGAATCCGATTGCGAAGTGGCCCCCAAAATGACTCGGCATCTACCACGGTCTGTAAAAAGAGGCTACGGCGATGGAGCCTACGATATAGGGGCGGTTCGTGCTGACTTTCATGCGCATGGAATCGATCCTATAATTCCTCCCAAAAGAGGAGCTGTTTTACATGGTCTTAAGGATGAGCCTGAAATGAAGAGTCGCAACGATGCGATAAGAGCCATAGCGGGCATGGGGAATGATGATGAAGCTAGAAAAATCTGGAAAACACTAGCAGGATATCACCGAAGGTCTTTGGGTGAGACAGCATTTTATCGATGGAAAACCCTGCTCGGTGACAAATTACAAGCTCGGAAACTGAAAAATCAACGAGGAGAGGTCTATGCTAAATCTAAGGTGCTCAATAAAATGACCGCTTTAGGAATGCCAAAAGGGGCGTGGGGGGCGGCTTAAAAGTTTAGAGCGCTCCCCATCTTGACAGAGGCTGCTCTCAAATTTGATTTACGCAACAAGGCCCCGCCAATTAGGTTGATGAAACAAAACAATATTTTGTATACGTTTGACAATAGACGATTAGAAGCATTTCGCAGGGCGGGTTTAGAGGTGCCATATAGAATGGCAACACCTGAAGAAATTGCTTCTGAAACATGGAAGTTTACTACCAAAAATGGAGGGATCTCCATTAAAATTAAAGGTAAATAAAATGAAATATTCCGAAGTTCGAAGAATTAAAAATAGAGATGATTTTGTTCGGTTTTTAAAATGCCTTAAAAAGGATTATTTGGAAAACATGGAGAATTGGGAAAATAAAGATGTTGGAGCGTTTTTAGAAGCTATGGCCTCTTGGGTAGAGGATATGGATGGTTTTTACATAAATCAGGGGCTACCGGTCCCCAAAAGTCCGGATTGGCAAGTCTTTGCTGATATTCTTATGGGAGGAAAGCTTTACGAATAAGTTGCTCAAAATGTGGAAATCGTGAGGCGTTGTTGTTTTATCCCTTTGCGAGTGTTTATAATCGCGCTAATTTTGATTGTGTGTTTAGAATTTTTTCGGTGATTTTTCTTAAAAGTTTATCGAATCACCTTCAAGATCTGCTTAAACGGCCGCTCTTTCTGCTTGAAGTGCCGTTTCTTCCCTGATGGCTCCGTTGAAGAGCTCTCTTTGCTGCGTCTTCCAATTTCCCATGGGAAAGGGTGCTTCGGTGGAGGCACCTTTCCATCGGAGTCTGGAAGTGTAGCCATCTTGTTGACAAGCCCGCCGAGGAGAGCTCCTGCGGGCCCTGCCGCAGCACCGCCCACTTCGGTTGCCTTTTGCCACGCAAGAATCATCGTGACCTTTGCGGTTGCTTTTTTGGTATCCATTTTGACGTTGTTCATCGGCCCTTTTAAGGGGATCGTTAAGACATAGTTATCGGGAAGCTCTTTGATGCCAAAGGCGAGGCGAAGTGTTGGCGCGGTCAGTCCTAACACCATATCGACATAGTCCCCAGCGACATCGATCTTTCCCCATAATGCAATATCAAATGTATCGGAAAGAAGGATTTCTGTTCTTTCAATATCGATTTTTCCTTGGGTCATGTGGAAGTCTAAAGGGGCAAACCAAAGAACCAGATCTTGGGCTTTATTGAATTGCTTTGATTTGAGAATGCTGAGCGCGGCGTTGAGGTTCCCTTCATTATGGCAGTGGATCTTACCGAGTTCAAGTTTTCCAGCTCCTAGGTGGATCCGCGACACATCAAAGGGATAGAGCGGAAGGTAGAAGTCTTTAGGGGAAATCTCGAGTGTGATCGGATTGCGGGAGTAGAGGTAAGTGATGGAGAGGGGATTGGCTTTACCCAGCAATAGGCGGCTTGTCTCGGGGGTTAAGGCGGCTTGTGCATGGAGCGGTTCTGTGAGCATCAGCGCGCCATTTGCAAGCTTACCTTTTAGCGAGATACGCGTCTGGGGGGACTGGACGCTTAAGGCAATAGGTCCGCTAAATTCTTTGAGCTGGGCAGAGAGGGTCGCATTTAATGTCTCGCCAAAGAGGAGCGAAAAAGGGAAGTTAACTGCACCTTGAGTGCGCGCTAACAAATCAAATACCCGAGAGGGAAATTGAACGACTTTGAGCTGGATATCTGAGGTCAAAGATGTAAGATCGTTCCCTTTCAGATCAAGTGTTGCATCTAGATTGATTGAGCCAATTTTTCCCCCTTGAGATGCAACACTAGAAGTTAAGCTCATGCGCATGGGCGCTTTAAGAGAAGAGCGGTTAAAATTAAAGACGCATTCAGAGAGCTGGATCTTTTCTTGTGAAGATCTGTCAAAAAATTCAAGAGTTCCTGCTTTTCCAGAGGCATTGATGAGACTCTGTCCAAATTCAAACATCTTTTGCCCTTCAGATTCAAGCGAAAAGGGGATTTGCAATTGGCTTAAAAGAAATTGGAAGGTTGTGGGGGCATGCAGCTCAAATGGAGAGTTTGCGCCTCCGGTCAGCAGTTTATCGAGAATTTGATAGCGCTCCGGGGTCAAAACCCAACTGATCTCTGCAGGGGAATTTTTGAGTTTAAGGCCGTTTGTATCGGCATTTAGACCAAGCGCACAGGTCATATAAGGGCTTGAACCTTTGATGGTAAAACTCTGCTCCTTGGGACTAAAGACGAAATCGACCTTGGCTTGCATCGATGGACCGATCCAAGGAGAGATGGGCTCTTCGATTAAGAGATCGAGAAAGGTTGTGGATAGGTTTTGAAGGGTAAGCGATGCCTCAGTTTTTGCTAGCGTTACATCAAAGCTTGCAGGTAACTCAGTGACACGGATCTGAGCTGCAAGCGTGCCATCTGAGCTTGCCGCATCCTTAACTTGTGCGTTGACTTGGATCGAAGCTGTTTGAGTTGCTGTGTTGAGCTCGAATGGGATCGATCCTTGGGTAAGCGTTACTTGCTGCAATATAAATTCAGGAATATCCAGTGCTCCTTTGACTTTGAACATCCCTTTCTTGAGCGGGGTGAGCGCTCCTTGAATAGAACCTTTGAGCACCTGGTTGTCATACGCTTTGAGCGTGTAGGCAAAAGGGGCTGGCTGCTCTAGTTGAATCTTTTCGTTGATTGTCACTTCCATCGGGCCGATCTGTAACAAAGGCGTTGTTGCCGCGATCTGAGCGGATTTCTCTTCTCCCTGTGCTTTGAGTGCAATATGGAGGTCTGCAGTATCTCCTAACTGGTGGCTTAACGGAGCTGAAGCTCCAACGAGCGCTCCCATCAGGTCTACGGAAACTTTTACTCCAGTGAGTGTCGCTTGGGTAAGGGCTGTGGTCTGAAGCTGGGAAATCGCTCCTTGCAGTTCAAGGGAGCCTTGAGAGGGGCTTTGAATGGAGCCTTTGAAGTGCACTTCATTGAGAGCATCTGGGGAATTGAGTTCAAATCGGACCATGTTTAATTCGAGTGGCTGCGCCTTAACGAGAAGGGAGAGGGGCTGGGCATTGAAAAAGGAACCTGAAAATGAAGAGCCTGCAAGGGTATCGAGCTTGAGTTGAAATTGAGCTGGCTTGCTCAAAACGATCTCTTCATTTAAGCGCTTCATCAATTGGGGGGTTAAGGTAAATGTTGCAACACTCGGAGAGGTGAGCGTTAGCTGATTTTCAGTCATTTGTACCTGTGCGGAGCCTACTAAATGCGCAGTATCCATCTCCCATGTGAGATTAAACGCATGTTGCGGCCCTGCAGATTGAGCGGTCAAATGAAAATTCAGCGTTGGACCTAAAGCAAGATAGAGGATTCCGCGCAATGAGGGCCTGAAATAGCCAACAATCTGATCGACTCCCTGTACGGGCAATTGATTGATGGTCGAATCGATGGAGACTTGAGGGGTTGGGGAATTAAGATCGCTGATGTGGGCCACAATCGCAACCGTTCCCATTTGTGTGTTCTGTTCAGTTGTGCAGTTAAGTTTGAGGGCGATCTGTTCCCTTGATGGGGGCAGGTCAAGCTCGAGATTGAGCTCTTTAAAGAGAATAGGATCGATCTCTTGCGCCAACACCTCGATTCTACCATCCGTAACTACGAGGTGTCCTGTCACATCTGTTTGAATGGAGGTGATTTCAGGCAAAGCCGCGAACCCACCTATCATGACAGGAAGGCTTGCTACAGCGGCAAAGGTTGGAAGGGAATTGCGGATGATGAGATGGGGTGCTTGCATGCGGGCATGGCCGATATCTTTTGTAACAAGCAACGCTAAGAGGCTCTGATCGGTTTCAATCAGGGGGCACTCTCCAATGAGTTGTTTTTGGTGATCGTACACGTGCACGTGTTTAATGGTTTGCCCTCCAAAAAGGGAAAGGGAGAGGGAGTCGATTTTGACCTCTCCTTGAAAGCGTTGATTGAGCTGACGGGTAATGAGATCGGTGCCCATACGCGTCGAGAAAAACACAGGAGCGAGGCACACAAGAGCGAGAGTAAGCACGCACAAGCCCAGGATCAATTTGAGCAAGGTGCGTCCGAAAGAGGGCTTATGTGGATTGGAATTGGACATAGCGTGCGACTCCGGCAATGGTTTTTGAATCACAAATCTCACCTGTGCGGATCATCTCCCACACCTCATCTAGAGTCAAGGTAAGAAGATCAATTGCTTCATCTTCATCTGGTGCAAGGGGAGCTTTTTCTAATTGGAGAGCTAGAAAGAAATGCAAGTACTCGGAGCAAAACCCAGGGGCGCTATAAAAGCCTCCAAGCGAGATGAGTTCATGTGAAAAAAAGCCCGTTTCCTCTTGCAATTCCCTCTGAGCACAGACAGCAACAGGCTCATGTGTTTCCAAGGTGCCTGCGGGTAGTTCGACGAGGATTCTGCCAATTGCGCGCCGCCATTGCTTGACCAAGAGGAGCCGGCCATCTGGCAACACAGGCAAGATAACGACAGCGCCTGGATGGAGGACAATATCCCAGACATGGTCCTTCCATCGATCCGTGCGCAGGCTGACGATCCTCCCTTGGTGGACCATCGTCCGTTCAATGGGCGCATTGCGCTCCAGCTCTTCTTGTTCTGCTGCGTGGTTGGTCATGGAGTGTCCCTTCCCCGTATTTAAGATTACTATCTCATAGAGGGGAGGGTTTAAGTCAATAGGGGATCAATGGAAACGCAACAGGCGCTGGAATCAGCGCCTGTTGTGAGAAGAAGGGTGGTATGAGTGGGTTGGTTAATCATCGATCTCTTCAAGAGATCGTGCGGCAGGGTAGATAAGCCCTTGAACATCATCGAAGGTGATCCCTTTGAGGAGATCTACTTGCTTACCAAGTTCCTCTGGTGTAAGCTCTCGAGTAGGGTCACTAGGGCTCATATTTCGAGTAACAAATGCCCGGACTGCTGCGTAACCTTGTGGGTCATTCTCTGCGAGGTCACAGAGTACCGGCGTGATGGCATCGGTGTATGCGGCTCCATCTTTGAGCATATGGAGGGCTTGGGCTTTGAAAAATAGATGTCTAGCCAAGATCTCATTGGGTAGCGGGGCCCTTATTGGGTTTGCTCTAATAGCAGCTACATCATCTTCAGGCTTTGCGTTTCCTTGACGTTCACTATGATGAATCGCAACGTAAGGGATCTCCTTTTTCAATGAGATCATGCAAGCTTTTAACCGCTCATCAGCGCGGTCCGTTGTATCAGCGAAGGCATCGATGTATTTTTTCCAGGCAATAGGGCAACCATATTGATAAAGTCTTTCTTTAATCGCTTGCTCGGTTACCTTCCCTCTAATTAGAGCTTCAGCGATGTCTTTGGCCTCGTCAGACTCAACTTTTGTCAGGTCTTTTAATATTAAATAAGTCTGCTGATCATCTGCTCTTAACCGTGCAATTGCAGTTTCCAGTTGTGTTAGGTAAGTTTCATCGGTGGCAGCACTCTCTGAATCCAACACCTTAAAGAACGCAGCTCGCGCATCTAAATAAGGGCGCTTGTTTACCTCTGCCTCAAAATACCCATCTGGAGTCCGACTGGGCGATTGATACATCCTCAAAATTTCAGCTACATTGTCTTCAGGCGTAAGTCCACTAAGAAGTTCTTCTAATGTCAGATAAAGCTCGGGATCCTCTGACTTTAAATCAAGGACCTTTCCGTGAAGTTTAGTTTCATCCCTTTCGTTAAAGGCCCGGTAGAAGCCAGCTCGCGATTGAAGATGATAGCTGCTCGTGATGCGCGCCTCGAGTTTAATCGCCAAGTCTGCGTTCGAAGAAGCGCCAAGTTCCGTTGTTAACTTTGTGACCAACTTCGATATGGATCTGCTATTTGTAAAACAAGCTCTGAGCTCATCTTTTGCAAGTTGAGTCAGTGTCAAATAGCCTTGTTTATCGACTCTTTTCAATTGATGTAATGCATTAGACAGCTTTGCGCGATCTACCGTTCTCTTAGAAAGCTCGCTTAAGAAAGTTCTGCGGACGCGCTGAGGTTTTTCTGAATCGTTACAATCTTGCACGATCTGAGACAGGCGCGCGCTCTTTTGGCTTGTAATCTTACTTCTTACAATGTTGAAGGTTTGATAGTGATTGGATCCATTGAAGTAGATAAACAGGGTTCCCTTTCCGTCTTTAGGAATCGGACGCTCCTTGGCATCTTTTCTAAAGCTTGAGTCAATACGGTACCTGTCAGCAGATTCAGTTACAATCGCAATATCTGCTCCATATTTCTTCGCATAGCCCAAGAAGAAGGGCCCATCAAGCCAGACTCCTGGTTTAGAGGCATAGGCAGCATATGTCTGTACTAAGAAGGTCTTTTCTTTTTCGATGAGTGTTGCTGGACTTTTCCCGAGCAATAGAGTTAATTTTTCTTGATCCGCTTCATTTGTGAAAATAGAATGACCTTTTGCTATAGCAGCACTAAGCGCGTGTTGGAATCGTATCATGTCGCCAAAGTACTCTTTGGGATGCGCGTGCATATGTTCGGTGACTTCCCTACGGATCTGGAATCCCTCAGCTTTATGTAGCGCTTGTCGCGTTGTGTCATCTGCGATCCATGCGCCTTGATTCAACATCCGGGCTCCCGCAAGAGCTCTTGCTGCGCAATCACCAGCACCGCCGTTTTCAATTGCAAATGGTGCTTGTCTTAACCCGGCGGCATGTAACTCTTTTTCTGCCCCTTTGCCGGTTACGCACTGGATGTTTTCAGCTGAACTGACTAAAAGCACGGTGTTGTGAAGGTCTAAAGGCTTATCCAGTGCTGGCGTGAGTGTATAGGTGCCTTTGTTTTTAGTGGCTAGGAGGACATTGACTCCATGCATTTTAAACACTTCCTGAATAGCACTCTTTAATTCATCTGGACGATCGCTGATTTTGAGCTTTCCTAATCGTTTTTGAATCTCCTTTCTAACGTCAGCTTCTGTGAGCTTCTTGGCGCCATCCGGCAAGTGTTCATTGAGTTGTCGTGTCACGTCTTTGATGAGTCGCACTTCATCAAATTTTCCTTTTCCAAGCCCCTGTCCTTTTAAAAAGGCTGTTAAAATCTCTGTGTTTGATTTCTCAATATCTCTTGTTTTCGGTTGGTGATGCTTTGGCGCTTTTGGCAACTCATCAGCTTTAGCTGATGAAGAGGATGAAGATGAGCGTGAGCTTTTTTCTGAGTGACCGCTTTTTGTACTCGAGGTCGATGCATGGTCTTTCGGATTGAGGACCGCATCTTTGATTTTAGTAATTTGTGCGGTAATGTCCGGTGGGCTTGTAGGGGAGGCTTTTGTGTAAGAAGTCTTATCTGCAGGATTGGCGTTATATTCAACGTTTGTAATGTTAGGATTAACCGCTCCATCGGCCAACCCAAGCTCAGAAGTAGATGGGTCTGCAATAACATTCGTTACATTGAACTGGATCCGTTCAACGGTTTTTGATGCTGCACCAGCAGCCGCAGTGATGGCAAGGCTCCCTTTGATCCCTTCGCGCGCAACTGCTTCTAAAACGCCGAGATTATGGCTTGGGTTAATTATGTTTCCAGTTGCACTGTCATACACTTTAAATTTCCACTTCTGACCATCGATGATCATCTTGAAGGAATGATCCGCTTTTGCGCGAATCTTTGTACCAACAGGACTTGTCATAAGATTACCTTTGATTAAATTATATAGCTTAATTATATCAAAGATCCTAGTTAATTTAAATAAAATTGATTGCTTTGCGCTATGTTTTTTGTGAAACGTTATATTAAATGTATATAAGCTGTTTATACTCAATGAGTAGAAACAGTGGAATGGCGCATATCAAAATATACCCCTTCCGGTTCAAAGGCATCCAGAATACCTGCAAAGTTGAATAAAGAA
>CAYWSY010000018.1:0-28182 GCA_964461105.1 uncultured bacterium | reverse complement strand
ATCCGGGGCTTTGAATCAGTCCCTTAGGGTGCCTTTGAACCGGAAGGGGTATATACCCAAACAACTTCAAAAGCTTGAGTTTGGGCGCGCCAAAGCCCCGGGGTTGAATGATCGTAAAGTTAGCTGTGTTCATAAAAAACACAGCGGCCTTTACGATCGTCCAACCGCGGGAGCTTTCGCGCAGCCCAAACTCAAGCTTTTGAAGTTGTTTGGGTATAAAATCAAAGTCTTATAAAGAACAAGATCCCCCTGAAAAGGGGGATCTTAGCTTAAGAAAGCGCTCGGCAACATTTGAGCGCACCAACAAAAACGATTGCTTACATCGCTTGGAAATTTGTCGTTTTCTTCTCGAGGTAATTTTCTTGGTATTGCTTGATTTCGTTAATATGAATGACCCATGCAGCACCACGGCGGGTTGCTTTCATAAGGCCTACGCGAGTCGCGTAGTAAATTTTTTGAGCAGGAACGTTTAATAATTTAGCAGCTTGATTGACAGAGTAAAACCCTTTCTGATTATCAAAAAGAAGCTCACCTTGAAACATAGATTTTGTTCTTGAATACTTCTGCTTGCGGTAGTTTTCTAAGTCTTCGAGATCAATCGTCCACCGTGTAGAGTCTTTCGAAGCTTTGAGCTTTTTTTGCTTAATCGCGACATAAATCGCCTGGCGAGTCACATTATTAATCTTTGCAGCCTCTGTAATAGAGACCACTTTTTTTGAAGAAGAAGGGTGTGAGCCTAATTCTTCATGCAAACTATTTTGCCTATCCATCGTTTCTCCTCCAAATTAAAATAATTTTTTTACAAGCCCCGTGCTTTTAATAACTTATGCGAAATTAACTCAGCGCAAATGTTATAAAACAGGCTTTTAAGCCTTATTTTCTTAAACTTACGGTTCTATTGTTCTCTTTGACTGGCTATTATGTCATCTAAGTGGATTCTTTTCAAGGGGTTATTTTATTTTTTTTGACGTCTCTCTAACATCTCTCTAGGAACCCCCTCCTATGGGACAAGAAAAACGAGAAAATAGATAGCCATAAAGGTTTGAATTGCTATACCCTACGGAAAGATCACTTCATCGTAGGTAGGGTCATGTATTTAAGATTTCTCTTGTCTGTTCTTCTTTTTTTTGCCTCCTTTTTAGATGCCAAGCCCCCCTCTCTTACCCCTAGGGATACGCGGATAAAAATCGATGAAATCCTCAAGGCTCACGTCTGCCATCAACAGCTAACCCCTGAGCTGACCGGCAGAGCCCTCCTTCTCTTTGCCGAAGAACTTGATCCTGGTAAGACTTATTTCTTAGAATCTGACTTAAGCATTTGGACGAACCCCACTAACGAGCTGTTAACTGACACATTACAAAGCATTAAGAAAGAGGACTTTACACAATTCGAAACGATCCATAATCAGATGTTGGTAGCCATTGAGCGGCGCAACCACATCGAGAAAAAAATCGAAAACGCCCCCCTCCCTAAAAATGTTCAACCCTCTGAATTTAAAGAGATTGCATGGGCAAAAACTGAAGAAGAGCTCGCTGAGCGCCTCCTGAGAATTAAATCGCTTCAACTTCAAACAACCGAAAAAATTGCTCCTGAAATCAAAGAGCAGTTTCTGCAGAGGGTTGACAAACGACGATTGAACCGTGAGAGCGAACTCATCACCTCCTCCCCTTTAGAAAGAAAGCAGCTTACCCTTGCATACGTGCTTAAAGCCACAAGCTCCGCATTAGATTCCCAGACCATCTATTTTACCCCTGCTGAGGCCAATCAATTCATGATCCAGGTCCAACAGCGGCTCTTTGGGATTGGCGCTCAGCTGAGGGACGATTTAAGTGGCTTTTCCGTGGTTCGCCTCGTTGAGGGGGGGCCCGCCCTCTTAGGAAATAAGCTTAAAGTAGGAGATCGAATTGTCGCTGTGGATAGCGAGCCTGTTGTAGGAATGGATATTGTGGAAGCTGTAGAACTCATCCGCGGAAGGCAAGGCTCTGCAGTTCATCTCACTATCTTAAGAGAGATCAAAGAAGGGGATGAGACGCGCGAAGAGAAACATGAAATTGAGATCGTGCGCGGAGAGGTTGTCCTCAAAGAATCGCGCTACGACACCACCTATGAGCCTTATGGCGATGGAGTGATTGGCATTCTTCATCTCTATTCCTTTTATCAAGACTCTAAAAGCTCTTCTGCGAACGACCTAACTGCTGCAATCGACCAGCTCAAAAAAGAACACCAAATTAAAGGCATTATTCTCGACTTGCGCAGCAATGCGGGAGGTCTATTGCCTCAAGCGGTTTCGGTAACGGGATTATTCATCGACAAGGGAGTTGTTGTCTCCGTTAAAGACAACAGCGGACAAGTGCAACACTTACGCAACATTGAAGGAAAAAAAGCTTGGGGAGGGCCTCTTCTCGTGCTCACTAGCAGAGGGAGCGCTTCTGCAGCGGAAATCGTCGCTCAAACCCTCCAGGATTATGGTAGAGCATTTGTTGTCGGCGATCCTGAAACATTTGGAAAGGGGACCTTTCAGACATTTACACTTGAAGCTTCCAATTTCGGTAAAGTCAACCCTAAAGGGGAATACAAAGTCACTCGCGGGAGATATTATACCGTTTCAGGCAAAAGTCCTCAGCTTATCGGGGTCAAAGCAGATATCGTCGTTCCCGGGATGTATTCTGAAATGGAAATCGGCGAAAAACACTCTAAATTCCCCGTTGAATCAGATGAAATTGCCTCAAATTTTCAAGATGACCTATCTGACATCCCCGCTATTCACCGCCCTCAAATTAACCGCCTCTACAAAGATGGCAGACAGCAAATCGACACAACTTATCAGCCCTATCTTGAAATCCTTAAAATGAATTCCTCTGAGAGGATTGCTCAAAACAAAAACTATCAAATTTTCTTAAAGGAAATTTCCAAAAAAGATGAACCGATTGAAAATCCAGAATTTTTTGGACAAAATGACCTTCAACTGAATGAAACAATTAATATTATGAAAGACCTCATCTTATTCATGGAACTCAATCCTCCCGATTCTAAAAAAGAGGCTGCTTGAAAGTTAAATCAGCATAGGCGAGAATACGTCCTTTTAATATGACCATCAAGGTAAACTTCATATGAAAGTGCGCGTCAGAATTGCTCCTTCTCCCACGGGGGATCCCCACGTTGGAACTGCTTATATCGCTTTGTTCAATTTAATTTTTGCCAGACACCACAAAGGGGATTTTATCCTCCGAATCGAAGATACTGATCAAAGCAGATCCCGCCCTGAATACGAACAGAATATCTATGACGCTCTTTCCTGGGCTGGAATCGAATGGGTCGAAGGACCTGACAAAGGGGGGCCATTCGGACCTTACCGGCAATCTGAACGCACATCCATTTATCAAGAATATTGTCAAAAGTTACTCGACAATGGCAAGGCATATAAATGTTTTGCCACCCCAGAAGAACTTGCTGAAATGCGTGAGATGGCGTCTAAATTAGGTCAACGGATTGGTTATGACCGCAGATACCGCAACCTTAGTGAAATTGAAGTTGCCGAGCGAGAAAAAGCGGGGCAGCCTTATGTCGTCCGATTGAAGATTCCTCTAACCGGCGAGTGTGCATTTGATGATGGGATTAAGGGAAGGATTACATGCCCATGGGCTGATATTGATGATCAGGTTCTTATGAAATCAGACGGCTTTCCCACCTACCATCTCGCGAATGTCGTTGACGACCATTTGATGCAAATCAGCCACGTCATTCGTGGAGATGAATGGCTGAGCTCTACGCCCAAACACGTCTATTTATATGAGGCTTTTGGATGGACACCACCTACATTCATGCACATGCCATTGCTTCTTGGAAAAGATGGGAGAAAACTCTCCAAGCGACGTAACCCTACATCCATTTTCTATTATCGCGATAGTGGATATCTGCCAGAAGCATTTATTAACTTCCTCACATTAATGGGCTATAGTATGCCCGATGATAAAGAGATCTACCCTCTTCAGGAAATCATTGAGCAGTTTGATACCAAACGGATTGGAGTCTCTGGAGCATTCTTTGATGTTCAAAAAATGGACTGGGTCAACCAACAATACCTCATTAACACCATTTCAGAAACGCAACTTTGGGATCGGATCAAAGCATGGAGCTTTAATGATTCCTTTATGCAACAATTGATGCCAATGGTTCATACGCGGATAAAGACATTTGGAGAATTCATGGAGCTCTGTGGATTTCTTTTTGTTAATCATCTGACCCTAACAGATGAATTGCTCTGCCCCACGCAACTTCCTAAAGAAAAAGTCGCCTTTCTGCTTCAAGCGATTATTTGGAGCTTAGATGAGCAAGAAAATTGGAAACGCACTGGAATCGAACATGCTATCCGCATGTGTGTCGACATATTTGGAGTCCACTTAAAAAAAGTGATGATTCCACTCCTATATGCAAGCATCACTGCAAAAAGACAGGGACCTCCTCTCTTCGATTCATTTGAAATTTTAGGAAAAGACCGCTGCAGAGCAAGACTCCTTAACGCGATTGAATTTCTCGGAGGAATTCCCAATAAGAAGCTCGATCAGCTCTCTAAAGCATGGGCGAAAAAAGATTGTAAAGAACTGATGCAAGCTTAATCACTTAACGAACCTGATCACCTGTTGACTCAGTATATTTTTCTTTATCAGATCCATCCGATATGATGTAGGAAGAATGATAGCCAGAGTTCGTACAGCTTGTTAAGAGTAAGCACGCTGTGAAAATTAGACCCAAGAGCTTCATAAATATGGCTTTTTCTATTTTTATACCTTATGTACAACTTTCAGAATGAACTGTCCATGACTATTTCAGAACAAAATCCTCACATGCCAATCAAAACTGTCGATAGGTCCCATCCTGTAGCTGTGCGCATCAAAGAGCGCACGCTGCTCACTTCGCCCCACTCGACTAAAAACACCTATCACATCACCTTAAATTTAGCTCAAAGTGGGCTTACCTACAAGGTAGGAGACTCGATTGGGATTTTCGCACAAAATGATCCGATTTTAGTACAACACTATATCGATGCCCTCAAAGCAACCCCTAACGATCGGATCATTGAACCTAGATCAAAAATTGAAATGTCCCTTTGGGACTTTTTAAGCACTAAAGCTAATTTATCTCGAGTGACCTCATCATTTCTTAAACTTTTTTATGAGCATGAGCAAACACACGACAAAAAAAATCAACTTCACCGTCTCTTACAACTTGAGAATAAGCCCCTCCTATCTCAATATTTAAGCACTCATGATCCTCTTGATCTCCTCAAAGAATATGCTGAGACACAAACCCCCCTTCAAGACCTCTGCAACCAATTCGGACCTCTTCTTCCCCGCTTTTACTCTGTTGCGTCCTCCCCACTTCACAATCCAAATGAAGTTGATTTAACCGTTGCCCTCTTTACATTCACTCATTCCGGAGAACAGCGTTTTGGAGTCGCCAGCCACTTTCTTTGCCATTTGGCTCAGATCAATGACACTCCCATTCCCGTTTACACCCAACCCACACACATTTTTACATTGCCTGAAGATACTCATACCCCCATCATTATGGTAGGTCCTGGCACAGGTGTTGCTCCTTTCCGAGCCTTTCTCCAAGAGAGAAAAGCCCTTAATGCTACCGGGAAGCACTGGCTCTTCTTTGGAGAGCGCAATCAAAGTTCCGATTATTTCTACCAAGAATTTTTCGAGTCTTTTGTGCGTGAACAACAACTTGTTCTCGATCTAGCGTTTTCCCGTGACCAATCAGAGAAAATTTACGTGCAACATCGCATGCTAGAAAAAGCAAAAGAACTCTGGAGTTGGTTGCAGGAAGGCGCTTATTTCTATGTATGCGGAGATGCGCACAAGATGGCAAAAGACGTCGAGGCAACACTCATCAAGATTGCCGAAATCGAAGGCAACATGAGCGAGGAGGCTGCAAAAGCCTATGTGAAATCTCTTCGCTCACAAAAACGCTATCTTGCAGACGTTTATTAGACCTCTTGCATAACCAAAGGGCTTATTGAAGACCGACGAATTTCGGCGGTCTTCAAACCTCACATCGTTACTTAACTAAGAAGTTAACAATCGAGGGGACAATTTTCTTCATTAACGGATCTGTCAAAGAATCCGGAACAAAAGGGGTGTCTGTGATATCAATGAAATGGTTCACGATCTGAATGATACATTCTTTTTTCTGTTCCACGTTCAAACCAGGAAACTTATTTGTAAACTCTTGAGTAAGCCCGACAACCAGTGTCACATCTCCCGGTTGAAACTTGCCATCAAACACATTTTTTAACTGAACAGCAAACCGCTTGAGCACTTCATGAGAAGGTTCCACAGAATGATGTGCATGAACACTCTCAGAAGAGCTCTTGACGGTAAACTCTGAGGGGTGAACATGATTAAAATAATAAGAAATGAGCGAATGGGCTAATTTTTTTAAAATAGGGTCCACTTCAGCATCAGGCAAAAATGGAGTATCTGTCAGATCGATGACCTTATCCACAAGATATAAAGCCGTGACTTTTCGATTTTGCACATCTTTGATATGATCAACTAAATTTAGCACATACTTGAACAATTTAGGAAGATCACCCCATCTCAGTCCCTTGGGAAACTGGTGTTTAATTTGGGTTGCAAGAGATGTAATGTTAAAATCAAATTGTTGAAAGAGGCTTGTCTGGGTTGTGGAATGAGACTCATGCGAAAGAACAAATTCATAATGCGTTTCTAATTGTTGTGGAGGTAAATCGTACATAAAAAACTCCTTTTGTTAGCATTCTATTGTCGTTATGATGCAAAAACACTGAAGCCCATCTCCACAGCCAAAATCAGTGAGCCCATCCCCTGAGGTAACAGTTAATCCCACCTGGTTGACATGTAGTTTCAGAACTTGAGCAACTTTCCCACGCATTTCTTGAACACGCGCTTGAAATCTCGGACGCTTCCCTTCAATCGATAAAGAGACATGTTGAATCGTTTGTCGGCCCAAAGTTTCAAGTGCCTTTTCAAGGTACACTTGACTATCTGTAATTCCATCTTGATGGCAGAGATCAATCGCAATTCCACCTAAAATTGGGATCCCTGTGAGCGAAGTAATTGCGTTGCATATCGCATGAAAGACAACATCTCCATCAGAATCTGCTGAAAGGCCGGGAACGTCATCAAAAACTAAACCAGCAATCACACATAATTTTGTCGATTCCTGAGGCAAAAATCGATGGCTATCTTGACCAATGCCCACTCGCACACAAGGAAAATTTTTCTCCATTTATTGAAACTCCTATGAGTTTTGATATATATTATTGATCCGATTCGATTAGTTCAAGGAAGTCTTTAACCGCCCTTCAGAATCGTGCCTTTCCAGGGCAAGTTGAATGAGACGATCGATGAGAGAGGCATAAGAAAGCCCGCTGGCTTCCCAATTTTTGGGATACATGCTGATATTCGTAAAACCAGGAATTGTATTGATCTCATTCACAAAAACATCCCCTGTTTCAGTTACAAAAAAATCAACCCTTCCCATTCCCTCGCAACACAACACCCGATAAGCATCTATAGCCATCTGCTGAATTTTAATAGTTAACTCAGGCTCTAACTGTACCGGAATTTGAAATAAGGCTCCCTGACAATCGAGATATTTTGCTTCATAAGAATAAAACTCATGCTGAGGAATCACTTCACCTGGAAGAGATACAATAGGGTGTTCATTTCCTAATACGGAGCACTCAATCTCTCTTCCTGCAATAAATTCTTCTAAAATCACTTTTCTTGCAAATTGGAATGCTTGACCAAGAGCATCTAAAAACTGTCCCTCCTCTTTGACCTTTGAAATTCCCACTGAAGAACCTGAGTTTGCAGGTTTAATAAAAAATGGGAGCCCCAATTCTGCAACGACTTGATTAAAATCAAGCAGTCCAGCCTCATGTTGATAAATCGTCATGAACTTTCCAATGGGAATCTTTGCATCGCGAAGCAACCGCTTCATCACATCTTTGTCCATTCCAATTGCAGATCCAATCACTCCCGCTCCCACAAAGGGAATATTTGCCAATGTTAACAACCCTTGAACGGTTCCATCCTCCCCAAGAGGACCATGCAAAATAGGAAAGACAACATCTAAATGGATCGGCCCATGGAGCCTATCATCCTGATAACATACAAGTTCCTTTCCTTTTGATTTTGGCAGCATCGCCACAGTCTGCTTCTCTCCATGTAAAGAGACGAGCTTGGCATCTTGAGCATCAATCAAAAAACCCTCTGCATTTTTTAAATGCCACTCTCCATGTTTATCAATCGCAATGAGCACCGCTTCATATTTTTCAGGATCCATTGCCTCAATAATGTTTTTTGCTGAAATGAGAGAGATCTCATGCTCCACCGATTTCCCTCCAAAAAGGATCCCTATACGCAATTTACGCTGAGTCATGTTGCACCTCAAAATGTACAAAGTCGAGATATATCACACCAATGAGTTATCATTACAAAGAAGTTCACTTTCCAGATATTTTTAATGGGCCATGTCAAAGCTTCACATCGCTAATACATTTTTTGAACACGAACTCTCTTCCACACACATGGGCTCTTTATCTCATGAAATGCGCCGCACGCCGATTCATCTCCAATTGCAATTTTTACCCTATCTCTATGCAGACCCATCCGACGCCCTTGTTGTCTCAGACTCTCCCGATCCGTGTTATCTCAACACACTAAAACAATGGAACCTGCCTAAGTTACAACTTTACCGATTCGAAGACACCTCCATACCTTCCTATGATCAGATCGAAAACTGGGGAGCATCACAACTCATCGACTCCTGGGCAAAAACACACCATCAATCCTACACAATTCCGATGTGGCCTCTTGTTAAAGAGATGAATTCAAAATCGTTTAGTTTTGAGCATACACCACACCTTCCCCATGCAGCTCTTCTACATCACGCAGAAGAAGCACTTTCATGGCTTGATTCATTTTCAGGACCTAAAATCCTCAAAACCTGCTTTGGACTCTCGGGTACAGGTCATTTTTTTATCGAACCTTCCACATCCCTACAGCACATCCTCTCATTTTTAAACCACGAATGGAAACAAGGTCGTCCAGTGATTGCTGAACCACGGGTTGATCGCACTTTTGATTTCAGTACTCAATGGATCATCGCCCCTAAAAGCGCCATTACTTATCTTGGTGCAACAGTGTGTCTCAACGATCAACGTGGAAAGTATGTTGCAAGCCTGGTCGGAGAAGAGGCTTCTTTGTTTGGCGCACACCTTCCCTTTCTCGAGCAACATCAAGCCATTGCACACAAGCTTCTCATCCAACTTGCCAACTTGGGGTATATCGGAAACATTGGATTCGATGCGATGCTCTACCACCATCAACGTGAACTTAAACTGCACCCCATCGTCGAAATCAATGCCCGCAAAACCATGGGCTATGCAAGCTTACGTCTACAACAAAAGTACTTCCCAGGCAAAACCCTGACGATCCGCTTTGGTACAGGCCCAGAGGGGCTCCTACCCGCCTCCTTAAGGCTTCCCAATGGCAAACAGGTGACTTTTAAACGCAATCTTCAAATCGAATTCACTTAATTACCTTATAATAAGTAACTTACAACCAATTACTCACTTTCAACATATTGACAAACAATTCGAATTAGTGTAGAATGAGCATAGAAGCCCTGTTCATTTGGGCTTTATAAAAAGAAACCGTAAAAAAGGTGTAATATGTCGTCAATTTCTACACTCATGAACGATGCCCAAGCGACGGTTCTCCAAGCAATCCAACAGCAATACCTTCAACAGTTAAATAATGCGCCGACAACCATGCAAACAACAACGCAGTTTGGGCTCCAAACACAATCCACTATTTCGTCCATGGCTCCAAACTCTTAAGCTAATGCACATCGAGTGATATACCCCTTCCGGTTCAAAGGCACCCAGAATACCTGCAAAGTTGAATAAAGAAAAAATAACAGGATAATAGGATGGCAGGATAAGGAAAATTACCCATGCTTTTTCTATCCTACCATCCTATTATCCTGTTATTTTTTTTGATTCTAATTTAAGGTGCCTTTGAACCGGAAGGGGTATACTCAAACAATTTCAAATGCTGGAATTTAAGGAGTGTTCGCACAACTCAAATTCCAGTCTTTGAAGTGGACACAGTATATCCCCTTTACAAGTATCGAATTTTCAGCTAAGACTGTGACTAAATGCGAACTTGTACCTCAAGGAGTTGACGGCTTATGGACATTCTAAAAATCAAAGGCGGAAAACCCTTAGAAGGTAAAGTGCGCGCAGCTGGGGCGAAAAACGCCATCACAAAACTCCTTGTTGCCTCTCTTCTCTCTGACAAGCGCTGCATCTTTTATAACGTCCCTAATATAGCTGAAGTTGAAGTGACCGTTGATCTATGCAGAGAAATTGGCTCTGAGATCCACTGGGACAAATGTGAAGGGATTATCGAAATTGTCACAAAACAACTCAAAACGTCTTATGTTCCACAGCGCTTTTCAGGATCCAATCGTATTCCGATTTTGATGATCGGCGCTCTTTTAGGACGCACAGATGAAGATATCATCGTTCCTACTGCTGGAGGGTGCAAAATTGGCAAACGCCCTGTTGATTTTCATATCAGCGCACTTGAAATTCTAGGCGCTGAAATTGAATACAGGGAAATGAAAAAAGAAGGAGCCTATTTTGCAAGAGCCCACCAAGGACTTAAAGGCTCCATCATTACACTTCCTTTCCCTTCTGTTGGTGCAACAGAAAACACCATTTTAGCAGCTTGCCGTGCACAAGGAACCACAGTCATCAAAAATGCAGCGATCGAACCTGAAATTATCGACCTGATTCTCTTTTTACAGAAATTAGGCGTTACGATCGGCATCGACGCTGACCGCACCATCCACATTCAACGCGCACAACAATTTTATGAAGTGGAACATACTGTCATTACTGATCGGATCGAAGCCGCCTCATTAGGTTTAGCCGGCATCAGTACAAAAGGTCGCGTGCTTGTTGAAGGAGCTCAACATGCGCATATGATCACATTCCTTAACAATTTGCGCGCTGTTAACGCAGGCATTGAAGTTAAAAAAGAAGGGATCGAATTTTTCTACAAAGGCCCCCTAAAAGGCGGCATCCATGTTGAAACAGATGTCCATCCCGGCTTCATGACTGATTGGCAGCAACCCTTTGTGCTCTTGCTTACTCAAGCACATGGGGTATCTGTTGTTCACGAAACTGTCTACGAAAACAGATTTGGCTACACAGAAACACTCAAACAAATGGGTGCAGATATCGAACTCTTTACACATTGCCTCGGCGGAAAACCATGCCGTTTTGCATCCAAAAACTTCCACCATAGCATTGTCGTTAAAGGAGCCACTCCCTTATGCTCCAAGGATATCACTATCCCTGACCTACGCGCTGGGTTTGCCTATGTCCTCGCAGCGCTCCTAGCTCCCGAAGAAAGCCACATCGATGGACTCCACTATCTCGATAGAGGATATGAAAATATCGTTGGGAAGCTCTCAGCTCTCGGCGCAGAAATCTCGCGAATTCCTGCTCCTATCGTCACTTCAGGAAGCATATTAAAACCTTTAATCACAACGCCGAAGTAATTGACTTCGCTCTTGAAATCAGATAAAATTACATCTCTTTATTCTGGAATAAATCAGATGCAACATAACTCAGCTCCGTTATGGAGAAAAATTCAGCAACGCAATTTTACAAATTGGAACCACTTAGCAACCTTTGTCCAGCTCGACTTGCATGCAATCGACACCCATTTTCCATTAAATATCCCCTATCGATTAGCGGAAAAAATCGCTAAGGGGGATCCAAACGACCCCATTCTCCGACAATTTCTTCCGATTACAGAAGAGAAAAACGCCTCACCCCTCTTTCTCTTAGATCCCGTTGGAGATACCGCAGCACGCAAAGCCCCTAAATTATTACATAAATACACAGGAAGAGCGCTACTGATCGCTACAAGCGCTTGTGCCATGCATTGCAGGTATTGCTTCCGCCAACATTTTGATTATGAGACTAAGACCCCTTCATTTAATTCCGAATTAGAAGCCATTGCTCAAGACTCGAGCATCAAGGAAATCATCTTAAGTGGAGGGGATCCCCTTTCATTAAGCCACAGGCAACTCAAATCCCTCATCGACTCTCTTTCCCAAATTCCCCATTTAAAACGACTTCGCTTCCACACCCGTTTCCCAATGGGAATTCCTGAACGGATTGATGCTGAATTTCTCGAACTTTTGCGCGGATGTCGCCTGCAAACTATTTTTATTATTCACTCCAACCATCCTGCCGAATGGGATGACACTATCAAAGACTCTCTGAAACAAGTCCAAAGACTCGGGATTCCCGTCTTATGTCAAACAGTATTGTTAAAGGGGGTCAACGACCGAAAAGAAACACTGCAAGATCTCTGCGAATTACTCGTAGATCAAGGGATCATTCCCTATTATCTCCACCAACTCGATCGCGTTGAGGGAGCTATGCACTTTGAAGTCGAAGAACAAGAAGGGCTTGCCTTGATTCAGGCACTTGAAGAAAACCTATCAGGCTATGCAGTTCCCCGTTACGTCCGCGAAATTGCTGGGCGCTCGAGCAAAACACTGATCACATCCGATCGAGCGTTTTCAAACCGAGCAGATTCAACCCTTTCTCTAAAATGCGGGCAGTGATTTCACATAAAAGCAGGCGGCTCTCTTCTTGAGGAGATCCCTCCACACGGCAATCGCGAAAAAAAGCATGGAACTTTTCAGCAAGCACATACAGATATTCACATAAGCGGTTAGGCAGCAGATCGCGCGCAACCATTTCAAGAGTTTCCCCAAATTGTCTTAAATGAAGTGCAAGCTCAATTTCAGTTGGGTGTTCTAGGACAACATGCGTCGATTCCACTAACTTCTGAATCTCTTTTCCAACCTTCCGCTTAATTCCCTGAATCCGCACATAAGCATAAAGAAGGAAAGCTGCCGTGTTGCCTTCAAACTTCAACATTCGATCATAACTAAACACATAATCCTTGATCCGATGGCAACATAAATCAGCATATTTGACCGCATCAATTCCAAGAACAACTGCCATTTTTTCAATTGCGTCAAAAGAAAGATCGGGCAAGCGCTCTGTTAAAACCTCTTTTGCCTTTACAACTGCACCCTGCAACAAATCAATGAGCTTTTCTGTATCACCCGAACGGGTCTTAAACTTCGCTCCGTCGGGACCTAGCACTACTCCAAAAGGAACATGATCAAACTGAACATGTGCCGAATCGAGATATCCCGCTTTTTCAGAAGCTGCTTTAAGCATTGCAAAATGAAGGCTTTGCCCTGCATCTGTTAGCAAAATGATCCGCGCAGCCTTTTCCACTTCCGTTCGGTGCCGCATCGCTGCAAGGTCAGTGGTATCATAATTGTATCCCCCATCAGACTTTTGAACAATCATCGGAAGAGGATTCCCTTCACGCGTTTGAAAGCCCTCCAGGAAAATACACTTCGCCCCGTCAGAAATCGTAATCAGCCCCTTACGTTCAAGATCTTGTACAATCTCGGCCAACATCGGATTATAGAAGGATTCTCCACGTTCCTGGATCTTAATATCCAACAATTCATAGATCTCTTGAAACGCCTTTCTAGAAATTTCACAAATGATCTTCCATGCAAACAGCGCTTTGGGATCTCCCCCTTGCAATGAAACCACTTGCAATTGTGATCGTTTTTTAAATTCTGGATCTGCATCAAATTTTTTCTTAGATTCGCGATACCAGTGCATAAGCTCAGGAAGCTCTACCTTTTGAGCACCCGTTAAGACATCTGGAACTGTTTCTTGCATAAAAGCAATCAACATCCCAAACTGAGTCCCCCAATCGCCAATATGATTTAAACGCAGAACGTCATGTCCTAAAAATTCGAACAGACGTGCTATAGCATCTCCAATGATGGTCGAGCGCAGATGTCCGACATGCAATTCTTTAGCTACATTAGGAGAAGAGAATTCAACGATCACACGCTCCCGCTTCTCTGGCAGGGGCACTCCGAGTCGCTCATCGTGCAAGACCTGATTGATTTGCCCAGAAAGAAACGTGATATCGAGTGTGATATTAATAAATCCTGGGCCTGCAATCTCCATGTTAGAAATCATCAGCATCCCATCGTCAGTATTGCGATTAACTGAAGCTACCAGAAGATTTGCCACATCACGTGGACTTTTCTTCAAAGCTTTAGCCAATTTTAGCGCATTATTACACTGATAATGACCAAACTGTGGCTGTGTAGACTGCGTTACCTCAGCGATTAACAACTCTGGGGTGCTTTGCAGTTGATCGCCAAATGCAATCTCTAAAGCCCGATGAAACTTCTGATGCAAAACATCTGCAATCGTCTTCATGCATGCTACCGCTGAACTAAAGCATGATGGAAGCAAGGTGGCTCATGACGTTTGCCAATATGATATTTCAAACGGTAATCTCCCAAAGAGAGCGCGGCTTTATGTGTTGAACAATGATTTTGTTCGGCAATATCATAAATTACCATGAGCTGATCATAGAGTTTATGAATTTTATCGCGCGCAGTGGCTGAATTATACCCATCTACTTCCAGCTCTTGAGTCACATTGATCAAACCACCTGCATTGATGACAAAATCAGGTGCATATAAAATCCCGCGCGACGCCAATGTATCCGCATCCTCATCTTTCAGAAGTTGGTTATTGGCGCAGCCACCAATCCCTTTGCAGCGCAATTCAGGAATCGATTTCTCATTAATAGTGCCTCCAAGAGCACATGGAGCGAGGATATCGCAGGGAGCCTTAAGAATTTCATCAGGAGCTACAACCAATGCATCAAATTGCTGCGCCGCTTGCGAACATCTCACAGCATCAATATCGCCAACAATCAGCTTCGCACCATTCCAAAATAAAAACTCTGCTAACGCATAACCAACGCTACCCAATCCTTGAATGGCAATAGTTCGCCCTTCGACAGATTCAGACCCATATAATTTCTTTAACAAAGACTGAATCCCACGGTAAGTTCCCCAGGCAGTGTACGGAGAAGGGTTTCCACTACTTTGAACATGAGGCAACCCCACAACATAACGCGTCGCACGAGCAATCACTTCCATGTCAGCAGGTGAACATCCCACATCCTCAGCACAAATATACTGCCCCTTTAACTGGTCAACAGCCTGTCCAAATGCCAACAATAATTCCTCAGTTTTATTCACTTTCGGGTCGGCAATGATCACGCTCTTTCCGCCTCCCCAACCACTTTCAGATAGAGCCGACTTATACGTCATCCCGCGAGACAGCCGCATGACATCAGTTAACGCCGCATCAAATGTCGCATAAGGGTAAATCCGAGTCCCTCCGAGGCACGGTCCTAAAGAAGCATCGTGAATGCAAATGATCGCGCTTAACCCCACAAGAGGGTTTTTAGCCCAGATCACTTTTTCATAACCAGGAACAATCACTTCCTCTAGAACTAACGACTCTTCTAAAATCTGAGACATGGATATCCTCCATAAGTGTTGGGAAATTACGCCATTGCGCAGCTCACGAAAAAAGACAAGCGCAACGAAAATTTATAATAGAATAGCAGGTTACCCAAACAAAAATCAACCCTCTTTTCACAAACATCAAAGTCCAGTTGAAGGATAAATCCCCTTGATGTAGAATAACTCATTATTTTAGACAAACTTTACATTAAACTCTGATCTGAGGGGAAAATGGCAGCGCTGGTTATTTCCGAAACACTAAAAGATGAGCTACTTAAGTTTCTTAAAAAGAATCGAAAAGCAGACCTGGTTACGACATACCTCTATTTTTTGGAAAAAAAGTTTAATCTAAAGCCTGTGCTCTTTGTCCGAGATAAAATGATCTATCAGAGCCAAGAAGAGCTCGTTAAATCCCTAGAGACTCAAGGGAAACTATGGCGCGAAACAGAAATCAAAATCCAATATGGTCAACAAAGCGTCAACGAATTAACAAAAAAGATTTACATTTGCCCCTTCACCGGAAAAGTCTTTGGAGACAATACCCACCCCAACCCGCAAGACGCGATTTATGACTGGGTCTCCAAATGCCCTGAAAACAAAGAACGTGTTGGTGGCCTAAAAGCAAAAAGGTTCTTTGTTTCTGAAGATCCCGATGTGATTAAAAATTATATTATCAAATGCAAAGACCCGATTACCAAAGTCGTCTATTCATCAGCAGTCACAGGAAAGCTCTTTAACAGCCGTGACTCTGTCATCAATGACTTCATTGGCAATCAGCTCAAACAGATCCCTCTCGAAGAAGTCCCAAGTCAGAACCGCTTCCAAATTGAAGAACACTTCATGGATTTCATTCAAAAGCAACTCGAAGAGAGCAAAATTGCCGCATTTGTGGAAGCTCTTTCCCAACACGATGAATTTACTCCCTTTATGGAGCTCTGGCTGGAAGAAGATAAAGACGAAGGGGACGATGAGGAATGAAACTGAATCGTACACAAGCGACTCTGAAACCCAAACACATTTCCTTGGCAGCGCGCTAGGAAAACACCTTCGAGCAGGTGACATTGTCACCTTTTCTGGAGACTTAGGCTCAGGAAAGACCACATTTATCCGAGGCCTTGCTGAAGGCGCAGCAAACATCGACCCTCGCAACGTGTGCAGCCCCACCTTCAATTACTTAAATATCTATACCGGAACACAAACCATCTACCACTTCGACCTCTACAGACTCAACCGCTCTCAAGACTTTTATGCAGCGGGATTTAACGACTATCTCTCGCTAGGGGGGATTTGCTGTATTGAGTGGTCAGAAAAAATTAGCAACCTGCTTCCCCAAACACTGATCCGCGTGAATTTAAATTATTTAGAACACAATGTACGCAACATTGAGATCAGCTGGACATGACCAAAAAAATTCTTTTTTCCCAAGCTCAATTTGCAGCCTCCGTGTTTCTACAGGATCAATTCCCAACCTTGTCGACACCTTCAGGTAATCCAATGCCGGAAATCGCTATTGTTGGTAAATCTAATGTCGGCAAGTCGTCTCTAATTAACAACCTATTGCGCAATAAAAAACTTGCAAAAACCTCATCGACTCCAGGAAAAACTCAATCTCTAAATTTTTATACCATCGATCACGCCCTTGCGCTTGTCGATTTACCTGGATATGGATTTGCCAAGGTTTCCGATTTAGTCAAAGAACAATGGTCCTCCTCCCTTGAATATTACCTAAAAGAACGCAATCAGTTAAAACTGATCCTCGTTCTTTTCGATTCACGCAGAATTCCTACAGATGACGATCTCTCTCTTCTTCATTGGGCTGCTCACCGCAATATCCCCTTTTTCATCGTCTTCACAAAAGTCGATAAGCTCAACACAAGTGAACAGCATGCTCATAAGGCAACAGTGATCCCTCTCATCCAGAAATCTATTCCTGATCACCCCTTAAAATACCAATATTACTCGATTAAAAATCCACGCGCTCGAATGGAACTCATCGAACACATTAACACTTTGCTTAGAGCTTATTAATTATGGGACAACTCCACAAAGACGTTTTCATTTGCCTCGATTGTGAAACAACAGGGCTTTCAATTGAAACGGATCATATTATTGAAATTGCAGCCGTTCGATTTACGCTCGAGGGAGTTCTCGACACCTACGAAACACTCATTGACCCAGAAGTGCCCATTAATCCCGCTTCAATGGAATTCCACCACATCTCTGATCAGATGGTTCAAGGCAAGCCTAAAATTGCTCAAGTCCTTCCCGAAGTAATTAAATTTGTCGGCAAACACATCATTGTCGGCCATGGAATCACAACCGATATCGCCTTTCTTGATGCAGCATCAAAAAAACACAACATTCCCTGTCCATTTGCATCCCAAAAATACATCGACACTTTAAGACTTGCTCGACTCTACGGAGAGAGCCCAACTAATTCTCTCGAACGATTGCGCCAACATTTTAATATCGCAGAAGAAGGAGCCCACAGGGCCATGAGCGATGTCATCGTTAACATCGAAGTATTCAAATACCTATCAAAACGATTCAAAACCACTGAAGATTTAATGAATCGCTTGAAAAGTCCAATCCAATTGCGCACAATGCCATTAGGAAAGCATAAAGGAAGGGTCTTTTCCGAGATCCCCATCGAATATCTCCGCTGGATGGTCCATCAAGACTTTGACCAAGACCTGATGTTTTCGATTAAAATGGAATTAAAAAAAAGAAAACAAGGCCCCAATTTCAACCAAGCGGGGAATCCATTTTCTGAACTTTAAAGCAAGGTGATGATGAGCAAGCTCCAACTATCCGACCTTGAGCTCAAAGAAAAAAAAGTCATCATCCGCGTCGACTTTAATGTTCCTCTCAATCCCGATGGCAGCCTTGCAGATGATACCCGTATCCGAGAATCCCTTCCAACAATCGAATATGCTTTAAATGCAGGTGCAAGCGTCATCCTGATGAGCCACCTCGGCAGACCTAAGGGCAAAAGAGACCCTAAATTCACACTCGCTCCCTGCTCTACTGCGCTTTCCTCTCTGCTCAAACGCCCCGTCATCATGGCACCCGACTGCATCGGACCTCAAACAGAAGAGCTCGCCCACAATCTGCAACCCGGCCAAGTGCTCCTCTTAGAAAATCTGCGATTTTATGAAGCAGAAGAAAAACCCGAACTCGATCCCACCTTCGCAAAAAAGCTCGCATCGCTTGCAGACCTTTACATCAACGACGCCTTTGGGACTGCACATCGAGCTCACTCCTCTACAACATTCATTGGTAAGGAATTTCCCCATAAAGCCGCCATGGGATTACTCCTTCAGAAAGAGATCGATTTTCTTACCCCTCTAGTAACCAACCCCAAGCGCCCTTTTTATGCGCTCATCGGGGGATCTAAAATCTCAACTAAAATTGGAGTCTTAAGCGCTCTTGCCAATCATGTCGATGGAATCTTCGTTGGAGGCGCAATGGCCTATACCTTTTTCAAAGCCCAGGGCATTAAAGTTGGCAGCTCGCTGTGTGAAACAGATCAGATCGACACCGCCCGAGCGCTCATAGAACAGTGCGCTGCCAAGAATATCCCCCTCTATCTCCCTCAAGACCAACTCATCGCCTCGAGCATTTCGATCGACGCTACAACCCAAATCATTCCGGTTACCCAAGGAATCCCCGACAGCTGGCAAGGAGTGGATATCGGCCCTGAGACCATCAAAGCATGGACAAGAGAGCTTCGGAAAGCCGCCACAGTATTCTGGAACGGCCCGGTTGGAATCTTCGAAATCCCTCCGTTTGCCGCAGGAACCCATGAAATCGCCCAAACCCTCGCCCACCTCAAAGCGATCACAATCGTTGGAGGAGGGGATTCGGTAGCCGCGATCAATCAACTCGAGCTAGCAGCTCAATTTACCCATATATCCACAGGTGGGGGCGCCTCGCTTGAGTTCCTCGAGCTTGGGCACCTGCCCGGGATTGATGCATTAAGCGACGCTTAACCAGTTAGTTATCAAATAATTAGATTATTATCATAATTAAATTAATTAAAGGGATATAAAAAATTTGACATTTTATTAAAAATAATCTATAATTAAATTAATAAAATAACAAGCTTAAACGTAAAAACCAAAAAAAGGAGTAAAAAATATGTCAGTAAATCCAACTTGTTGTCAGCAAACAGCGGAATGCTTTCGCACCGGAGGGAATAGCACGCAAGGGTTTCCATCCGGAACTGCATGTGCACTTAGCTCCGTAGCAATGGTTGCATGCGGAGGTTTATGGTTTTGCGCATCAGCTAGCACAATTCCCGTGCCCGCTGCCGCGTGTTTGCCGCCCTGTTGTGTAGTATTAAGCGGGATGGGTTGTGGTATAACTGGGGTTGCAATAAATCACTTCAAATGTTGTGAAGCTCGACCTACTGCATTAACAATGACCGAAGACACCTCCTCCTCCTCTTTAGCTAACAGAGAGTCTTTAACTGAACCTGAAATTCCCGATCCTGCCGACCTCAAATAAAATTGAACCCCACACAGAAGGGGCGCTACATTAATCATCGACTGCTCAGATCAAAGAGCGACCACTACACTCAAACTTTTAAAATTGTTTGAGTGTAGTCTATAGTGCTTCCGGCTGATTCAAATTCAAGTTTTAAGCCGATCATGGCATCACTTTTTCAATTCCGTATTATCGTTGTCAAATAAGGGAAAAGTCATATAATAAGGTCAATTCTACAGAATCGGTAGGGGTGAAGTTGTTAAAAAATAACTTCCCGGCCACCTAACAACCTAGGCATCTTATGTCTGCGTCTTCACAGACGGGTTTTAGTCGATTTCGTTCCTTTGTATGGCCGATACACCGTCATGAGCTGAAAAAGTTCATCCCTATGCTACTGATTTTTTTCTTAGTAGGCTTCAACTATAGCTTATTGCGTGCGACTAAAGATGCCCTTGTCGTGACAGCCCCTGCTTCGGGAGCAGAAGCGATTCCCTTTTTAAAAGTCTGGGCAATCTTGCCCATGGCCCTCTTGTTTACTTTTATTTTTACTCGAGTTTCCAATCGAGTCACCCGCGAAAAAGTCTTTTATGTAATGATGTCAATTTTCATCGGCTTTTTCCTCCTCTTTATGTTTTTCTTGTACCCTTATCAAGACGTCCTCCACCCCCACGCTCTCTGCGATCGGATTCAAGAAATGCTTCCCAAAGGATGCCAAGGACTCATTGCACTTTTACGCAACTGGACCTTTACCCTCTTTTACGTCGTCTCAGAGATGTGGAGCACGATCATCATGACTGTTCTCGCCTGGGGATTTGCCAATGATGTCACCTCCGTTAGCGATGCGCGGCGCTATTATGGGTTGCTGGGAATTGGAATTAATATTTCAGGGATTGCCGCAGGGCAAGTTGCCACCACAATGTCCCAATTCACTTATAATCCCAACCTCCCTTTCGGGGTCGATGGATGGGGTCAATCGATCTTTTTACTCAATAGCATTATTATCGCAGCTGCCTTTCTCTGCATGGCCCTTTATCGCTATATCCATACCCAAGGAAATGGCTATAATTCGGTTTCCTATCAAGAGCAGCATGGCTCTACTGAAATTAAAATGGGAATGCGAAAAAACTTCTCATACCTCGCCAAATCAAAATATTTAATTTGCATTGCGATCATTGTAGTGACATACAACATTGCGATCAACCTCATCGAGGTTGTCTGGAAAGACCAAGTCAAGCAACTGTACCCGAATCCTGCAGAATTTAACGCTTATATGGGGAAAGTCTTGATGGGGATTGGCATCATTTCCACTGTGATTAGCGTCTTTTTCTCTGGAGTGATGCTTCGCAAACTTAGCTGGAGGTCAAACGCGATGATCTCTCCACTAATCCTACTCGTTACAGGGATTGGCTTTTTCTTTTTCTTCTTCTTCAAAGACTCTAGCCTTGCAGGCATCTCCGCCTGGTTTGGAACAACACCCCTTGTTCTTTGCTGCTTCTTTGGATCTCTCCAAAACTGTTTAGCTAGAGCCTCAAAATACACCTTATTTGATGCAACCAAAGAACTTGCCTTCATCCCTCTTTCTAAAGAATGCAAACTCAAAGGAAAAGCTGCAATTGACGGGGTAGGCTCTCGCGTCGGAAAATCGGGAGGATCTCTCCTCCACCAAGGCCTTTTAATGGTCTTTGGTACAGTTTCTTTGAGCACGCCATACGTCGCTATCCTTCTATTAGGGGCGATCTCTGCATGGATGGTTGCCGTTAGCTCTCTTGGTAAACGCTTTAACGACCTCATTAACCATAATAAAACTCTCAAAGATCCTGATGATGAAAAACAACCGCTCAAACCAAAACTCAGCGAGCCTGCGACTCAATAGACCTAATGATCGAAGCTTTTAACAACTTGGTTACCCAGCACGCCTCTCATGCACATTGGTATGTGTTCGGAGCTCTTATTTTAGCTGGATTTAATATCCCTTTAAGCGCCGATGCACTCATCTTACTCAGCGCTTTTCTCGCTGCAATCATCATTCCAGAGCACACCTGGCACCTCTATTTTGGTGTATTGATCGGATGCTACATTTCCGCTATGTGCGCGTATTGGCTTGGCCGCCTTCTTGGAAAACCCATTCAAAATATCCGCACTCTTGCCAAACTTCTCCCACCTACTCGCATTACCAAAATCCACTCCTTTTACCAAAAATATGGACTCCTCACTCTTGTCTGTGGAAGATTTATCCCCTGTGGCGTGCGCAATTGCATCTTCATGACAGCGGGGTTAAGTAAAATGAGTTTTAAGCGATTTATCCTCCGCGATGCCCTTGCATGCACGGTATGGAGCTCGACCCTCTTCTACCTCTTTTATCTCTTTGGTCAAAATCATGAGCGCGTCTGGGAAGCCCTAAAAACGTTTAACCTCATCATTTTTGGCGCTTTGGGTGTGACGGTAATTAGCATTATTTGGTATAAGAGGGTGAAAAAAAACAGGTCCACGCTTTAGTCCCGATTTAAGAATGAGTTCAACACCGCGATGCTGAGTCTATCAAATAGTTTATCCCTTCTCAGAGCCCCCCTTGCTTTTTTATTCCTCATGGAAAGTACAGCATTGCGCGTGACAGCCATTCTCCTTGCAATGCTCACTGACTGCATTGATGGATACTTAGCGCGCAAGCGGTCTGCTGTCACTAAATTGGGCGCTATTTTAGATCCTGCTACGGATAAATTTTTTGTAATCTTTGCTCTGACCATCCTCCTTGTCGAAGGACGCCTAGAAACATGGCAAGCGATTTCCATGATCTCTCGAGATTTTTCCCTGCTCGCTTTCGGGATCTATCTCAGATTAGCAGGCCACTGGGATTCCTACTCATTTAAAGCAATCCGCTGGGGGAAAGCCACGACCGCCCTTCAATTCATTGTGCTCATCGCTCTTACCTTCGGCTATCGATCCCCCTCTGCTCTCTACTGTGTCTTTATCCTATTCGGCGTCCTGGCCTTTATTGAACTGTTTCTCGAACTCTCTCAATATAAAAAAACAGCATCTTCGCGAACTCTAAAATAACCTATTTAAAAAAATATTATTACAATAATTCTTAATTGTGCATATTAAAGAAAAACCCCCTTTAGTGTGTCAATTATGAAAATTTCGTCAGGTCTATTAATCGCCTTTGGCGCTTTAAGCTTACAAAGTATCAGCCTATTAGCAGATGCGAGCAATTCTCAACGTTCCCCCTTTTTTATTGTAGATAAAAAACCAGTTCCAATAGCTGAGCATCCAATGCCTCTTACAATAGAAACAAAGGAAAAGGCATTACCCATTACCATGCCTGCAGTAGAGCAGCAACACCAACCCAAAAAAGAACTCAAGCATCGCTTTCAGATCGGCGCAGATTACACCCATGTCAGTATCAAGCCCCGCGGCCATCAATCCTTTAATGGTAGCCTTGGAGGGGTGCAGGCGATGTATGAATACCGTCCCGTAAACTTCTTTTATGGAGCCGGCAAAGTATCTTGGAAAGAAGGTCCGACATCTAACAGCACAGGTTCGCGCTCGTTTTTCTATGTCGATGTCCAGGAGCGATTAGGGTACACATTTGCCTGTGATCGCGAGAATACAATCGTCAGCGTCTTTTCCGGCTTTGGATATCGCCATCATGGACACCACTTTGAGCCTAAACAAGGAAAATCAACTCACTTTTACTATAATGAATTTTATTTTCCAGTCGGGTGGGTCACGAATTTTACCATTAATTCCTGGTTTTCTTTCGGATTGGACTTAACCTGGATGCCTCAAATCTTTTCAACTGTGGGAATTGTACCGCTCAAAGGGGCTCGTTGGGATCTTAAATGCTCTCTTGCAAATTTTGCAGTCGAACTTCCTCTTAACTTTACGCTAACAAAAAATAAACGGTTTACGCTGATCTTGAAACCGTTCTATGAATACTGGAAAGATGGGCATTCAACGGCAAGAGCATCGAGTGGAGAAGCTCTTGGCCTTCCAAGCAACACCTACAACTTCTGGGGTGTTGATCTCAATATTGCTTATTGTTTCTGATCGCAAACATACAGACGCCCGTTTTAGGGCGCCTGTGGCATGCTCTAACGACTTTAAGGTAAGACGATCGTAAATCCCGTTGGAGCCGACATTGAATTTGGAATAAACTGCACTCCCTGAATCACAGCATCTTGCACACTTGTATAAGCCTCTACCGGTTGCAAAAACTGGTATTTCGGAAATACATTATAGATATTCCCATTATACTGGATTTGAAAAGGGTCACTGCTCGTCGAAGGATATGAACCTACTGACGTTGGAGATGTCGGGATCGGAACAAAAGATCCAGATGTCCCATGGCGATAACCCAAAGTCCCTGTAAACATGAACGTTAAGCCATAACTATTCGGATCGTCAAAGACTCCGGTTGGAATTGCCCCAACAGTTCCTAATGTAATAATGGTATAGACATTAGCTGAGATCGGTGTCGTTGAAGGTGGGGTAATGGCACTGCTAAAGCCAAGCGTATCATCAAAATCATACGCATAACACAAGCCAAGTAGCGGATAGGGAGCGCTGAATGGTGGGCTTGTAGGCAAAATCGCATTTTGATGCAGAAGTTGGGCATACAGATTATATCCTGGCAGGCTCATCGGCGCCCCAAAATTATTTGTATAATAATTAGGCGATAAGGCTCCTCCACTATTTTGCAAATGCGTTCGAAGATTCGCTTCGCTTAAAGGAGTCATCGCAGAATCATAAAGACCTGTAACACCTAATAAGCCAACGACAAAAGCACTTGAAAAATAGTTTGCCAAAATCGGAACATCCGCAGCCGGCGTACTTCCTGTATTTGTCATCGGAGGTGTTCCTGAGAACATATTCTCAATTGTAAGACCAGCAAGATCCAATGTCACTGTATATGTTGGATGCGTTTGACCAACAAATGTGAAAATGGATCCAGAGACGTCTCCTTTATAAACCTCTCCTGAACCCCCACCCGCATCGGTTTGAATATAAAGAGAGGTTCCCATCGAATAAAAAGTAAAGATCGTACCGATATAATTAACACCATTCCCGTTATTGGTCAGATAATTACTTGGAAATTGAGGAATGGTATAATTCGCTTGAGGCTGCGTGAGCGCGCCTCCATGCTTAGGAGCCATGACGCGTAAGTATGTGGACGGCGAACCTGGCGCATAAGGATCTGTATGAAACGGAAGAGCAAGATTGCTCCATGTATTTGCAGCTGATGATGCGCCAAGTCCAGTGACAAGGTTACTAAATAGCGTATCTCTTGAAATCGCAAAACCCACTGGATTCGTAGACGGTTGACCTATTGTTCCAATAAACGGGGTGACCGCAGTAGGATTCCCTGCATCGTAGGAATAAAAACCTAATTTAATTGCAAGAGCCAGGCTATCCACTTGAGTCGTATCAATTGTAGCCGTCCAATCAATATCGCCCACTCCCGGAGGAACTGCTGGTTGAAACGTCACTTCAGCAAAGTCATAAATGACATTATAATTTGGATCAAAAAAGTTATTTCCAATAGAAATACTTGCAGAACCACTGCTTGATTTAAAATAAAGAGGATTGCCGATTGAAAAATAGAGACGATCACTTGAGCTATAGGGAACGTATACTAAGTAATCGTGGGCACCTGTCGTCGATTTGGGAAGCGAGGAGAGCGGATAAGAAAACTGATTGGATGCTGAAAACGTACTTGTCGTGATCGGCACTGTCGATAATGCTCCAGGAAATGCCCCCGAAAGGGTAAAAAACTGCGTATTTGCATTTGGTAAGCCGATGAAATAAACCTGATCATCCGGTTGCCCTGTTCCATTAGAAATCACAACGGTAAAATATCCAGTCCTCGTCTCAGGAGGAAAGCTGCCTGCAGGAGGAGTTGGTGGAACCGGGGGGCTTCCGGGCGTAAAGGAACATGCGGACGAAACCCCTGCAGAAGAGAGATCATTTTTCTCCTCACACAAGTATTCATCGTAAAATTCAATCAACCGGTCACTTGAAAATGTCGAATCGGCATTTAACAGCGTCGAGATCAAGCAGACAGTAAGGGCTAAGACAAATTTCATAAAAACTCCTAAACAGCATTCACTTCAGTCCTTACCATTTAGCCATTAATAGGAAATTTTTTCCATTTATTTTTACTTTTAAGCCTGTCCCCATCAAATTTGTGAATGAACTATTCGATCCCTCCCCGCCAACTAAAAATCGGATAAATAGATTTTTCGGTTGGGAAAGTCGATGAAAAGTTTTTTGGAGTGGAGAAATTCCATCCCAATAATTGCATCGACTTCAAGAGGCGTATCAATAGACTGAAAAACAATCGGACCAAAATCTTTGGTCCCAATTCTAAAATTTTGAAAAAGAATAGACCGATCAGAAATCGCAGAAGCTGATTGACGCACACTTGAATTAAAGAAATTTCTGGTCGAACCAGTATCTAGAAGACATCTTAATGGCCCGTCTTCTGTGATCGCTTCAAATTCAATAAATTGCCGATCGAGCAACAATGGACACTGTGCAAACGATTGAACGGGGTATCCACGACTAGAAAGCGTTTCGATGCTGTCACAAAAAGCAATTAGCCAAAGATTGCAATCAAGAAAAAAATTCAACCGATAAAAAAAGTTCCATCCAACCTTACCCATTGAAGACATGGATAAATATGTTGATTTGTCCTCTGCAGTTTGAACATTGAAAAAATTAAATCTGCCTATTCGAACTTCTGGTAATGAGTAAAGAGCTCCATTATATTTTTCTCCAGTAATCCCCGAATAAAAAATATCATGCAAAAACAACTTGTTAGAAAGTTGTTGTATCATGTTCTCGGGAAGGCTCAGTTGTCCATTAAAGCCCAATGCGATTTTTGCGTTAAGTGTATTGCCTTCTAATCCGAGATTGATACAAGGAACTTCAGATTCAAAATCTACAATATGAACAGGTTCAAAATAAGATCCTGATAAGGCCAACTGACAGTTTGAATCCGCATTTCGGATGATCCTTAATCCGAAAATTGAGATAAGACAAACGATGATCCCTGCTAAGAAAAAGAAAATGATTCGATGATTCATACTTTAGGGTTGCTCAATTGGACATCCAATATCGCAGATGGAGAATTATCCGAAAAATAAATTTTTCGATTTGGAAAATCGATAAATATGAGCTTTGAAACAAGAAAATCCATTCCGATGATGACATCAACGTCAAAAGGGGTATTTATTGAACGAACCTGAATTGGACCAAAGTTTTTTTGGCCAAATATAAAAGTTTGTAATTCAATTCGATCAGTTTGATCAATTGCCATCAGGTCGGCATTGTCAGGATTAAGAACTGTATGAAGATCCATTTTTTTAGGATTCATGCGGTCACTTCCTCGACGAGAGATATTTAAAACACTATATGTTGCCCCTGTATCAAGCATGCATCGTAAAGGTCCATTTTCAGTTAAGACTTCAAATTCAATTAGATTTCTTTCTATCAACAAGGGAACCTCGATAAATGATTGGACAGGATAGCCTCGCATACGGAGTGTTTCAAAACTATCGCACATCGCTACGATCGAATGATTGAAATCAAGAAAGAGCTTTGAATGTTGAAAGAGCTTCCACCCAATACTTCCCGCATTGGAAAAATCATAGGGTGAGGGAGTCCCATTAACAGCAAGTTCTGTATAGAGTACGGTATCACGTTCAAATTCAGGACTTGTAACTTGAGCTTTCGTTTTAAAAAGATTCAATCGGCCTATTTTGATTTTAGGTAACCCATAGAGGCCTGTATTGTATTTTTTTCCGCGAATTCCCAAATAAGAGATTTGATGCAGAAACGACTTGTCGTGAATAGATTGAAGAAATTGATCCGGCAAACAAAGTTCCCCATCAAAACCTAAATCAAATTTTGCAGGGATTGTTTTCCCTTCTACATTGACCTCTACATAGGGAAGTCTGGAATAAAAACTAGTGATTTTAATTGGTTCAAAAAACGCTTTCTTATCTGAAAATTCGGATGAACAAACATTTTCAGTTTGACAGAACTTAAAAACACAAACAACCACAAACAGAGAACTTATTAAAAATACAATAACTCTATACCCAAAGAACTTCAAAAGTTTGAGTTTGGGCTGCGCGAAAGCTCCCGCGGTTGGACGATCGTAAAGGCCGCTGT
>CAYWSY010000017.1:0-29025 GCA_964461105.1 uncultured bacterium | reverse complement strand
CCGCTCACCGAGATAAAGGTAATTTCCATGTTTGTCTCCTAAAATCTGCACCTCAATATGGCGCGGATTCATGATCATTTTTTCGAGGTAGACGTCAGGATTATTAAAGCTCACTTCAGCCTCAGTGCGCGCCGCTGCAAATTGACGAACAAATTCGTCTGCATCGTGAGCAATCCGGATCCCCTTCCCCCCTCCACCTGCTGAGGCTTTAATAAAAATAGGAAATCCTAAGCGCTTCGCTTCCTTCAATCCTATATTCACATCTTCAACGACTCCATCAGAGCCAGGGATGACAGGGCACTTGACACTTTTAGCTGTCGCTTTTGCTTTGGACTTGTCTCCTAAAAGAGAAATCGTTTCTGCTGAAGGTCCAATAAAATTTACCCCACAACTTTTGCAAATCGACGCAAAGTTAGCATTTTCACTTAAAAAGCCGTATCCAGGATGTAATGCGTCCGCACCTGTAATTTCACATGCAGAAAGGATGTTCGAAATTTTGAGATAAGATTTTTGCGAGGGCGCTTCACCAATACAAATGGCTTCATCCGCATGCAACACATGCAGAGCTTCAGCATCTGCACGAGAATAAACAGCAACTGTTTGGATGCCTAAATCATGACAGGCACGAATGATCCTTACAGCGATCTCTCCACGATTAGCTATCAATATCTTACGCATATATTAAACGATCCGCATCATTTTTGTTCCGAATTCGACAGGATGAGCATTTTCAATCAGGATCTCTGCGACCACCCCGCTCATTCCAGCTTTGACCTCATTCATTACCTTCATTGCTTCAATAATACATACAACAGTATTTTCATCGACTCGATCTCCAACTTTAACAAAAGAGGAATCATCAGGTGATGAAGAGGCATAGAAAGTCCCAACCATGGGGGAAGTGACATATTTCCCTTCTTTTTTCTCCTTGGGCTCTTCAACATGATGAGGTTTATGAGACACAGGAGTTGCTGCTGGCGCTGGATGAAAAACTGGCGGTGTTGAGATCGAAGGTGCATGGTGAAAATGCGGCGCATGATCATCTTGTCGCACAAGATGCACTTCTCCCCCAGCTTTTTCCTTGATTCTGATTTCCTTCATGCCCGCTCTTTCCATAGCGGCCATTAGTTCTTTAATGTCTTTTAATTCCATAAAGCCTCCAGGTTATACCCTTTGAATATATTCGTTTGTTTGGGTATCAACTTTAATAATATCACCAGACTCGACAAACATCGGCACTTCAATTTTAGCTCCGGTTTCGAGAATTGCAAGTTTTGTTGCATTTGCGACGTGAACTGCAGACTGACTCTCTTCTGTCTTGACAACCATCAATTCCAAAAATTGAGGAAGTTCGACAGAAAAAATCGTGTCCCCATAAAACATCGCTTTAAGCTCAGTCCCTTCTTTGAGATAATTGACTTGGTCTCCAATAATCGACATTGGGACTAAAACTTGCTCAAGGTTTCCTATATCCAAAAAGAGATAATCCTTCCCTTCAAGATAAAGGAATTCTAACTTTCTCTCCGTTAAAGAAACATCTTGAACCGTTTGGTTCAATTTGAAATTTTTCTCAACAACTTCATCTGTGATGAGATCCTTCAACTTCGTCTTCATAAAAGGAACGCCTTTAGCGACAGTCACTTTGACGCTAGACTCAACTCGATAGATTTTTCCATCTATCGAAAGCGTCATTCCCGGAGTCAGTTGATTACTTGTTGTCATAGTAAAAATTCCCTTTAAAATATCGAAAACGTCGTTAAGCCGGAGATAATATCAATCAGCTCTTTCAAGTGGGAGATTGTGTAGTCCACATCGCTCTTGTAACCAGATGAATTTAACCCTCTTCCCCATCTCATTTGAATGGTTTTACACCCCAATTCTCTCGCTGGGGAGAGATCTGTAGCAATCCGATCTCCACACACCACTGTTTCACCAGGACTATAGTCCAGTTCTTCAAGGATTTTTTGATAATAAACTTTTTTAATGCGCGCTTCAGAAACAGCTATCTTACTAAATAATCCAGAATCAATACCAGCTTTTTTCAGCTTATGTAGTTGTTGCTGTGGTTTTCCAATGGTCACAAGCGCGAGTTGATGGTGAAGCGATAGCTCACTAAGAACTTCCAATGCTCCCTCAAGGGGAAAAATGGGCAAGTCAAGCGGAAGGTTTTCATAAACCTCACGAGTCCCGACCTCTAAAAGTGCCTGATCCCCATTAATAATTTCTAAAAATTCCGCAATCGACTTGGAAGAACTTTCCGACGTACTATCCAATCGCTTTAAAAGCTCTAAAGATTGACCAAAATCGGGAACGCTCAAACCCGATTCAATCATTCGATGCAGCGCATCTTCAAGCTTGACAGGGGTAATTCCTCCAGACGTATCAATTAAAGTATCGTCTAAATCAAAGATGATTAACAATATTCATTAACTCTTGTGCTAATTTTTTTGGATCATGACGAATTAAACTCCGCTTGAGCAGATCTTTTTTTACCTGCTCACGAGGATCGCCTAAAAACGATGCAGAAATCACTCGACCGTCATTCAAATCATTCTCGACAAGCTCTCCCTCTTCCGCATACACTTCGATCAATTCTTGAGGGGGCTTCTGATTATTAACAAGAACATAGTCGAAAATATCTTTATCGAGATATCGCTTCACTTCATCAAGATAATGACTTACTTTAAAGCCTGTCGTTTGCCCTTTGCGGTTCATCAAATTAACGACAAAGACTTTCATCGCTTGAGAGCGTCGTAGCGCTTCACCCACACCCTCGACAAGAAAATTAGGAATCAGTGACGTATGCAATCCACCAGGGCCCACAACAAGAAGATCTGCGTTCATAATTTCATGAAGGGCATGAGGATTGGCCTTAGGAAATGGCTCGAGATAGATCGTCTTATATCCCTGGTCAATCTCTTGGGAAAGGTAAATTTCCTTCTCCCCTTCAAGCAACTTTCTGTTATTTAAAATCATTTTCAGTCGCACTAAATGGGTTGTTACAGGGATCACCTTTCCCTTAATAAACAATATCTTCCCCATCTCTTCGACAGCCTTCTCAAAACTCCCCGTCACTTTTTCCAGCGCCGAGAGCAACAGATTCCCAAAGCTATGCCCTTCAAGCCCTCCATTTTCAAAACGGTAATTCATTAAAGAACGCATCATATTTGACGAGTTCGATAAAGCAACCAGACACTGCCTCACATCACCAGGAGGCAGCACTCCCAACTCATCCCTTAAAATCCCAGTGCTTCCTCCATCATCAGCCATCGAGACAATTGCGCTGATATCAACAGGATAATTTTTCAACCCTCTGAGCACGGAAAAATTACCCGTTCCTCCACCAATGACAACAATCTTTTTCATGTGGACATTCCTTTAAAGGCCGCAATCGACTCTTTCATAGAAGGGGCATTAAACAGATAGCTTCCCGATACAAGAACATTTGCCCCAGCATCAACGCACATTTGCGCTGTCTGATCATTAATCCCCCCATCAACCTGAATATCAAAAGGAGGAAGATCTGAATGAGGTGAAACCACTCCCCCCTTTCGGATCGTTAGCTGATCACAAATTGAACGTGTGAATCGAATTTTTTCTAGGACATCGGGCATAAACGCCTGTCCGCCAAAACCCGGATTGACCGTCATTAATAAAATCAAATCACATTTGTCCAAGTATTTTGGAATTAACGAAGAGGACGTTTCCGGGCAAAATGCCAGGCCCGCTTGTACATTGCACCGTCTGATAAAATCTAGCGTTTCAGCGACATCTTCAGTAGCTTCAAGATGAAACGTGATCCGATCAGCACCGGCTTCGACAAAAGCCTCGATATAATCATAGGGATTATAAATCATTAAATGAACATCAAGAAATAAATTTGTCGCGCGATTAATTGCAGCCGTTGCTCGGGGCCCTAAAGTAAGGTTCGGGACAAAGTGGCCATCCATAATGTCAATGTGGACAGCATCCGCTCCCGCGTCTTCTATCCGTTTTGCCTCTGCAGCTAATTTCCCAAAATCACCCGATAAGATTGAGGGGGCCACTTGAACAGGCCAATGATTCTTCTTCATCTTCTCACATCCTCAAAAAAACCTAATTTTCGCCTTTTCTTTGTAATTTATGCAAAGGAAAATGACGCCTCTTCATAAATCCGTCGAGATGCAGCGCCCATTCCTTCCCCTTTGATAAGAGATCCCGTTGAGACGTTCAAGTAGGGATCTAAAAAAGATCGGACATGCAAGCTCAAATTATTTTTTTCAGCCAACTCAATACAACGAGAATGCAACACCCTCGCCCCCTTCTCCACAATTAGCAACGCCTCTTGATATGAAAGCACCGGCACAACTGGTGATGAAGGGTTTATTTTTGGGTCTTCAAGGCACACCCCAAAAACGTCTTTATAAAATTCAACGCAAACAGCTCCAAGAGCTACCCCCAAAGCAACAGCGGTCGTATCCGACCCTCCCCGACCAAGCGTCGTAATCTCCCCATTGACACTTACCCCCTGAAACCCAGCGACGATTACCACCTTCCCAGCGTCCAAAGAGCTCACCAAACGAAACGGACGCACATCGACAATTTTTGCTTGCGCGTGGCTTGCCGAAGTGATAATTCCCGATTGAGAACCTGTAAAACTAATCGCTTCTATCCCCTTTAACTGCAAAGCCATAGCAAGCAAGGCAATGCTGATCCGCTCGCCTGTAGACACCAACATATCCAATTCACGAGGAGGCGGAGAAGGATGCACCTGATGCGCTAAAGAAATCAGCTGATCCGTAGCATTTCCCATGGCACTAACAACAACAACAACGCGCGCGCGCCTTTGCTTTGAGGCAATGATCTCCGCAATCTGAGCAAATTGCTCAGGCAGAGCCACAGCAGCTCCTCCAAATTTCATTACGATTGTTTCCATACGCACACAAACTAAATTATTTACCCACCAAACAGCTCTAAGTGCTGTCACAGAGCTAAATTAAAAGCCCCAGAATTGAATTATTTTTCATGGGGCAATATTAAATACAATACAACTCACTGAAAAATAATTCAATCCCTGGGCTTTGTATCGACCCCCTGAGGCGCCTTTAAACCGGAACGGGTATATAGTACTTCTAGTTCAAAGGCATCCAGAATACCTGCAAAGTTGAATAAAGAAAAAATAACAGGATAATAGGATGGCAGGATAAGGAAAATTACCCATGCTTTTTCTATCCTACCATCCTATTATCCTGTTATTTTTTTAATTCTAATTTAGGGTGCCTTTGAACCGGAAGGGGTATAGTTCAAATCACCCTTTTCATCAAATGAAACCAAAAACCACACCCTAAGCAGCCTATAAACAAAGTTCTTGGTGCCAGTTTTTGCGTGAAAGCGCCCGGGGTTAAATCGGGATCGAGAGAGGCTGTGTCCATGAACACAGCCCCCTCGATCCCGATTTAACCCCGGGACTTTGACGCAAAAATAGCTGCAAGAACTTTGTTTACAGACTACTAGCATTTTTGGCATTGATTTTATTACGAAACTTTTGATAGGATCTCTCCTTTGACCTATAAACTAGAGGAGTAACCCTTAAAATGTCCAAAACAACAGAACACGATTGGAATGGCAGCAAAGTCATTGACGACGTCGATTATCATGAAGATGATGCTAAACAATTCAGAAATTTATTAAACCGAAAAGAAGAAACGGCGGGCGAAGGCTCCGTTTCAGCAATGACAACTGGCCAAATTTTAAAAGGCAGAATTGTTGAAATCACAAAAGATTTCGCTGTTGTAGATGTGGGTTTAAAATCTGAAGGACTCGTTCCAATTGATGAATTCCCCGATCCAAATGAGCTTTTCTTAGGAACAGAAGTAGAAGTCTACCTGGATCAAACTGAAGGGGAAGATGGACAAATCGTTCTTTCACGCGACAAAGCTCGCCGCCAACGTCAATGGGAATATATTGTAAACCACTGCAAAGAAGGCTCGATTGTTAAAGGGGAAGTGATCCGCAAAGTTAAGGGCGGACTTATGGTCGATATCGGGATGGAGGCGTTCCTTCCAGGCTCACAAATCGACAATAAGCGCATTAAAAATCTCGATGAATTCCTCGGTCAAACATACGACTTTAAGATCCTTAAGATTAACACCGAGCGCAAAAATATCGTCGTTTCACGCCGCGAACTTCTTGAAGAAGAAAGAATCTCTCGCAAGGCTGAAATGCTAGAAAATATCCATGAAGGGGAAGTGCGCAAAGGGATCGTTAAAAATATTACTGATTTCGGCGTCTTCCTTGACTTAGACGGTATCGATGGGCTGCTCCATATCACAGACATGACATGGAAACGGATTAAGCATCCTTCTGAAATGGTTGCACTCGGTCAAGAACTCGAAGTGATGATCCTCCATGTAGATAAGGATAAAGGCCGCGTCGCTTTAGGAATGAAGCAAAAAGAATCAAATCCTTGGGAAGAAATTGAGAATCGCTATCCCCCAGGAACACATGTTCGTGGGAAAATTGTCAATCTTGTGCCCTATGGTGCATTCATTGAAATTGAGCCTGGCATCGAGGGATTGATTCACGTTTCAGAGATGTCTTGGGTAAAAAACGTCACCGATCCGAGCGAAATTGTCCAAAAAGGCGATGAGGTAGAAGCCATTGTTCTTTCCGTTCAAAAAGAAGATGGAAAGATTTCCTTAGGAATTAAGCAAACTGAAAAAAACCCTTGGGATGATGTCGAGAAGAAATATCCCATCGGCAGCAGTGTTACTGCTGAGATTCGTAATTTAACGAACTACGGAGCTTTTGTTGAGCTTGAACCTGGAATCGATGGACTGATCCACATTTCAGACTTGAGCTGGATCAAAAAAGTCTCCCACCCTTCAGAAGTATTGAAAAAAGGGGACAAAGTTGATGCAGTTGTTCTTTCTGTAGACAAAGAAAGTAAAAAAATCACACTTGGCGTTAAACAGCTCAGCAACAATCCATGGGAAAGCATTGAAAATTCAATGCCGATCGGAACTCTTGTTAAAGGGATTGTCACTAAAATTACTGCTTTTGGTGCTTTTGTTGAACTTGACAATGGAATTGAAGCCCTTGTACACGTCACAGAACTTTCCGACCAACCATTTGGAAAAGTTGAAGATGTTATCAATAAAGGAGAAGAAGTTGTTGCGAAGGTGATCAAGGTTGACCCTGAGCACAAAAAAATCGCTCTCTCCATTAAAGATTTTTTAGTCGATAAAAACAAAGTGAACCACGACGACATTGTTGTGGGAGCTGCAAAACCTCGAGCTAAAAAGAAAAAAACAGAAAAGTCTGAAGAAGAAAACTGCGATACAAGCAATTCATCTTCTGAAGACCAAGGGTAACTCAAATTACCCTCGTTAAAAAACCCATCAAAACGCAGGCATTCATTTGCCTGCGTTTTGATCTAATGTACGTTATCACAGTCTCAACATAGGGCCTTAGGTTCAAGCTATGAATAAAGATCTAGTCGCCATCTTTGAATACTTAGAAAGAGAAAAAGGGATCAAGCGCGATGTCATCATTGCAGCGATCGAAGAATCATTACGCGCTGCCGCACGCAAAAGCGTCAAGGGACTCATCAACGTCTCTGTGAACATCAATTCAAAGACAGGTGTGATCGATGTCATTGCCCAAAAAGAAGTCGTTGACAAAGTCACTATCCCAGACGAAGAAATTTCTCTAGAAGATGCTCGCGTGCTGAATCCTTATTGTGAACTCGGCCAATGGATCGATATTTCTGTGACTCCACAAGATTTTGGAAGAATCGCTGCCCAAACTGCCCGCCAGATCATCTCCCAAAAGCTACGTGGCGCTGAGCGGGATGTGATCTATGAGGAATACCGCCACCGCACCAATGAAATTGTTTCCGGATCAGTCAAACGAATCGTGCGTGGAGCTACGCTTATCGTCGATCTCGGCAAAGTCGAAGCAATCCTACCCGACCGTTTTTACCCAAAAACTGAAAAATACAATGTGGGAGAACGTGTTCAAGCGCTCTTGCTTGAGGTGCGCGAAACAGATGGAGGAGGCGCTGAAGTGATCCTCTCTCGTAGCCACCCCGAATTTGTTGCCCAACTTTTCTCTCAAGAAGTACCTGAAATTAACGATGGCACCATCGTTATCGAAAAAATCGTTCGCGATGCAGGATACCGCACAAAACTCGCTGTCCGCTCTCACGATCCTAAAATTGATCCCGTTGGAGCATGTGTGGGTATTCGCGGCAACCGGGTTAAAAACATCATCAGAGAACTTAATAATGAGAAAATCGACATTATTGCTCATGCAGATGACCCAGTGCAACTCCTACAAAGCGCATTATCTCCTGTGGAAATCAAAAAAATTAACGTCAGTGAAGATGGCAATGAAATAAGCATTGTCGTCTCTGACGAAGATTATCCTGCAGCACTCGGCAAACGAGGAATGAATGCTCGTTTAAATGGAGAATTAGCAGGTGTCGAATTGCACGTCCAAAAAATGAGCCAATACCAAGCTGCGATGCATCTTGAACGCACTCAGCTCGCTTTAGCTGATGATCCAACACTTGATGAACCTCTTGTCATTGAAGGGATTAGCAGCATGATTACTGAAAGCATCATTAGTGCTGGCTTTGATACTGCTCGTAAAGTGTTAAATGCAACACGTGAAGAGCTCGCTTCAATCTCGGAGATTAGCGTAGATATGGCAGACAAAATCCTAGAACAAATACGCAAAAAGAGGGTCTAAACGTTGGCCAAAAATTTAAAGATTAACATTAAAAATGCGCAGCTCGCTCAAGCGCTGAAACTCGGTCAAATTAAGAAGCCCTCTGCTGCCTCCAAGAAAAAGGCTGAAAAAGAAGAAACTCCTCCAGCACCGGTTGAAGCCAAAGAAGTGAAGCCAGCTCCCTTACCAGAACCCCCTGTCGAAACCGCAGCTGCTGCTCCCGTTGCTAAACCAGCTCCGGAAGAACCCAAGCCTAAACCTGAAGAAAAAGTGGCCCAACAGCCTCCTGTTGAGAGACCTTCAGCACCGACACCTGCAGCTGAAAACAAACCTGCACCAGCACCTCACCCTGGTTATCACAGGCCGCGACCACACGACTCATCTTATAACAGTCGCCCCTCTTATCAGCCGCGTGATGGAAACAGACCACCTTACCCTCCTCGCGATGGAAATAGACCTCCCTATCAACCTCGCGAGGGCGGCAACTCTTCCTATACACCGAGAGAAGGAGGACGTCCTCCTTATCCTCCACGCGATGGGAATAGACCTCCATACCAACCCCGCGAAGGCAGCGGATCGAGACCTCCTTATCCTCCGCGCGAAGGTGGCAGACCCCCCTATCAACCAAGAGATGGAGCTGGACCACGTCCCCCCTATCAAGGAGGGAGACCACCTTATGCACCAAGAGACGGAATGGGGCCACGAGCGCCATTTGTCCCACGTGATACAAGAGCCCCTCTTCCTCCAAGAGAAGTGCCACTTAAAGAATCTACTCGCGATGAACCTCACAAAAAATCGTTGAAGAGTGCTGATGAAAAATCTGGATTTAAAGATTTTAAAGACTTTAAAACTCCGCGTAAAGGAGCTGGTACTGATCGTGGTTTTGATGTGCGCGATCGTCAAGGACTCCGCGAGGACACCGAAGAACAAGGGTGGCGCAAGAGACGTCCTTCACATAAGCATCGACCCATCCAACAAGAAGAGATCATTCGTCCAAAAGAGATCAAAGTCCGCATTCCAATCACCGTTAAAGATCTTGCCTCTGAAATGAAACTCAAAGCATCCCAGCTGATCTCTAAGCTGTTTATGAAAGGGGTTGTGTTAACCTTAAACGACTTTCTCGATGATGAGACAACCATCCAACTCCTCGGCCATGATTTTGACTGTGAGATCCACATCGATACTTCAGAAGAAGATCGCCTGCGCATTACAGATAAAACAATCCGTCAAGAGATTTTAGAATCTGATCATTCACAGTTAATTTTAAGACCCCCTGTCGCCGCATTCATGGGTCACGTCGATCACGGTAAAACAAGTTTGATCGATGCAATCCGTAAATCGGACATTGCAGCTGGAGAAGCCGGCGCAATTACACAACATATCGGCGCGTTTAAATGCCATACTGCAGTGGGAGATCTAACGATCCTTGACACTCCTGGCCACGAGGCTTTCTCTGCCATGCGCGCTCGGGGAGCCGATGTTACAGACATTGTCGTTCTCGTTGTTGCTGGAGACGAGGGGCTGCGCACTCAGTCTTTGGAAGCCATCGAGCAAGCACAGGCAGCAAACTGCCCGATTATCGTTGCCATTAACAAATCAGATAAGCCTAATTTTAATACTGAAAACGTCTATCGTCAACTTGCCGACCATAACCTGTTACCAGAAGCTTGGGGAGGAACAACGATTACGGTCAATTGTTCCGCACTGACTGGAGACGGGATTAAAAGCCTCTTGGAAATGCTTGCACTTCAGGCAGAAATTCTTGAACTCAAAGCAAATCCTTCAACAAGAGCTAGAGGAACGGTCATCGAATCTGAAATGCATAAAGGAATGGGAGCTGTTGCAACCATCCTTGTCCAAAACGGAACCTTGCGCCTTGGCGACGCTGTTGTCTTTGCACAAAACTACGCACGGATTAAAACAATGCAAGATGAGCATGGACGCGATATGATCGCTGCGGGCCCATCAACACCGGTCAAAGTCACAGGCTTATCAGGCCTTCCAGAAGCTGGAAGCGAGTTCATTGTTGTCGCAAACGAAACCGAAGCGAGAGAAGTTGCTGAAAAACGAAAAGAAGGAAAACGACACGCGCAACTTCAATCCAAACGTGGTGGCCTTGAAACATTCCAAGCAACGCCGAAAAAAGTGCTTAACTTGATTCTGCGTGCCGACGTTCAAGGATCTGTGGAAGCCCTTAAAACATCGCTCAGCAAAATTGAGTCGAAAAAAATCGAACTCAACATGATCTCTTCAGCTGTTGGAGAAATCTCTGAATCAGACGTACATCTTGCTGCAGCTTCCAAAGCGACGATCATCGGATTCCATACACAAATTGAGCGACATGCAGAACCGTTAATCAAACAGCTTAAAGTCACCGTTCGCTCCCATGACATCATTTACCATGCAGTCGATGACGTCAAAGCGATCATGTTGACTCTGCTTGATAAAATCGCTCAGGAAAACGATACAGGGTCTGCAGAAGTTAAAGCTGTATTCAAATCCTCCCAATTTGGAATCATTGCCGGATGTATGGTCCTCGATGGAAACATCAAGAGATCAAACCATATCCGCATTATGCGCAACAATGAAGTGGTCTGGAAAGGGGCGATTGCCTCCTTAAAGCGCGTCAAAGAAGACGTGCGCGAGGTCTCTAAAGGTTATGAATGCGGGATTGTCGTTCAGAACTTCAATGACGTGAAGGTCGGCGACATTCTGCAAGCCTATGAAATTACTTATCTACAACAGGAGCTTTGATTCCTTAAATGGCAATAGAACGTACCGTACGCCTTAATTCCCTGTTGAAAGAAGTCATTTCTGAGGTTATTAAAAGAGATGTGCATAATCCGCATGTCAATGCCCTTGTGACAGTGACTCAAGTTGAAATCACAAAAGACCTGCACCATGCCAAGGTCCACATCAGTGTCATTGGAACCCCTGAGCAAAAGCAAGAGACGATCAAAGCCCTGCAGTCCGCTGCAGGGTTTATCGCTGTCCAGTCATCCAAAAAAGTTGTAATGCGCTATTTCCCTGAACTCACTTTCAAGCTTGATAATTCCGTCGATCAGCAATTTAAAATCGATAACATCTTAGCTCAAATCCGCATTGAGCAAAATGAGCGAAAAGTTCCTCCTTCCGAAGGCCCCGATGAGACAGATCGCTAATTGTTTGACCGGCATTTTACCTGTTAATAAGCCAAGTGGAAAAACCTCCTTTGCAATGGTCGCCATTTTGCGCAAAGTTACAAGAATCCAAAAGATCGGCCATGCCGGAACCCTCGACCCTTTTGCCACTGGGGTCATGGTCATGCTGATCGGGAAGAACTTCACAAGGCTCTCTTCCCAATTTCTCAATGAGGATAAAGAATACCGCGCCACCCTTCAGCTCGGCGTCACTACAGACACCTATGATTGCGATGGAGTTACCATTGCAACATCTCCCACCATTCCGACATTAGAGCAAATAGAGAACGTTTTACTCGGCTTTCAAGGAACGATCCTTCAAACACCCCCAATGTTTTCAGCTAAAAAGGTTGGGGGGAAAAAACTCTATGAACTTGCCCGAAAAGGGATCACCATTGAACGGGAAGCTGTTCCCGTCACCATCCATACTGAATTGATCCGTTATGCGTATCCACAGCTTGAAATCCATGTGAAATGCACTAAAGGAACCTATATCCGCACACTTGCTCATGAAATTGGCATCGAGCTTCAATGCGGCGCTCACCTCTCTGGCTTAATGCGCACACGATCTGGCTCCTATCAACTCGAACAATGCTGCGATGGGAGTCAACTTCTCGATCCCCACTATCCTTGGCAAGATTATTTGTTGGCGTAAAGCGCTCTTGCGCGATATAAGAGGACCATGCACATCGTTACGGACCTTATTTCTGTTCCTCCTTTTAAGTCTCCCTGTGGGCTGACCATTGGCACATTTGATGGCGTACATCTTGGCCACCAAGCCCTTTTCCAGTCACTTCGTTCCCATCTTCCTCATGAAGGCACTCTCTGTGCCCTTACCTTTTCTAATCACCCCACCGATATTTTTTCCCATCGTTCTCCAATCCCGATGCTGACCACCTTTGAACACAAACTCAAACTCTTCGAACAAGTTGGGGTTGATCTTGCCATCGCCATTCCCTTTACGGTTGAATTCGCCGCTCAACCTTTTGCTGACTTTTTGATCAATTTAAAACAAAAAATTAACTTTACACACCTTACTCTGGGTGCGGGGGCCAGCTTTGGAAAAAACAGGCAAGGCGATGAAGCCCATGTGCGGACCCTTTCGCAGTCCCTTCATTTTACAGCTGAATACCTTCCCAAAGTCGTGATTGATGGACTCCCCGTCTCTTCTGGCCGCATCCGCGGCCATCTCGCTAAGGGAGAATTTTCTGCCGTTAAAAACCTGCTCGGCAGACCTTATTCAATCTATGCTCCTTTTATTAAAAAAAATAATACCACATACAGCCACGTTCCAGGCCTGTGCCTTCCCCCAAACGGAACCTATCCGATCCAGCTAAAACTGGTAGATCAACTCCTCGCTGGTCGCGCTACCATCGAGCAAGAGACTGCTACTGTACAGCTTGATATCCCCTTCTTTAATGCTCTGTCTTTTTCTGAAATTATTTTTATTTAGATTTCAAATGAAATTAAATAAATTTGTAAATTGAACTCTATTTAAATCTAATATATAATTGCGTTCAGTTTAATATTAAATATTAATTGAGGCGATGATGGCAATTACAAGCACTTCGAAAGAAACAAGATTATTAGTATCTTCTCCAGGTGCATCTTCCAGCTCATCTAGTAGTCCCACATTTCCTATCGGTACATCTTTTGGTCCTAAAATTGATACGGTCCTTGATATACGCAAAGAAATTGATTCAGCACAACGTGCAGGAGATGCTCGCTTTGAAGATGCTGATAGTCCCGACGCATTTGGACTCTTGCCCAAAGACGTCTTTGATTTTTTAACACAAAAAAATTCAGACTTTTTTAGGTGGTGGACACAATTAAAGCAATATTATGCAAATCTGCCTGCAGACACATTCCTCAATTCTTATACCGTGAAGCAATTATGCGAAGAGGGGCAACAGGCCATTAGAGCAGCCTTCCGCGAATCTTGGCAGACTCCCTGGGATCGGAGTCTTTCAGATTGGGTGGCATCCTATCCAGAGGGAACCGTTTTTGCAGTCCGCAGCTCTGCAATTAAAGGGGAAGATGGAAAGATCTCGAATGCTGGCGGAAACTTAACTGTCTCTTATGTCCCAAAAGAAGAGATCCTTACCAGATGCGGCGAGGTCATTGCCTCTTACTACCAATTAAGCTCAATTGCAAACATCCTTCGTGGGAATGGAAATCCCTTCGAACTCTTAGAACTTTCCGTCGGCATCCAACCACAGATTGGAGAGATCATGGGCGGAGAGCCCCTTGCTGAAGATATTCCCATTTCAGGTGTTCTGCTTACCAATGAACCGCTCTATGTAAGAAATGAACACTATCGCTTAATGCGCATCACCACAACATGGGGTCATGGAGAGGCCGTTGTCGGCAATCAAGGGATCCCTTGCGACACGTATTTAGTTCTGCAATCTCGGCGAGATCCTAGGGGCATTTACATCGTTGAAGATATCTCAGCAAAAACTCACCGCCTCGCTCCTCAAGATGGGGAACTAAAATTGATGCTGAACCCCGATGCCTTAATCCAACGGCCGACATTAGATCCAGACATGGTGCAAAAAATCTATCATTTAGCCCTCGCTCTTGAAACTGAAGGCGCCCCGAGCGATATGGAATTTGTCATTAAACGAAGAGAAGGTAGGCCAGTCATCCACATTGTGCAAAAGCGCCCTGTCAATCGCAAACCTCCCCTCCCCTCGCGCTACATCGACCTTTCACAGACCACAGCTCCAAAAGTTGAAAAATTAATCGCCCGCATTCCAGGACATCTCTCAACCATTGAGGTTACCGATTTTTCACGCATTCTATTTTGCGACTTTCTTGAAGAAGCTTTAGATCTCTTTAATCCAACTCAGTTTGATCTTGTTGTCATCAAGTATGATGAGCGACCCAACTCCCACCCCGTGATGAATTTTAGCGAATGGGGAGTCCCGGTCTTTGTATCGATTCAAACCATTGAAGCTCCTTCAGAGGGAGAAATAACCGTATTTTGTCCTCAGCAAGGGATAATGGTTCAGGGACCCTCTACTAGAATCGCATTGAAAGCAGGAGAGATTGAACACCCAGCTCCTCTACACTTTGGCGGCATAGAAAAGATCCCTCACCTGCCAAGTAAACCTGGAACCCTTGAAACAATTACCCACCTGATGCAAGAGCTCACAGCTGAGCGAACAGATGCTGTCGCCTCTTCATCCATGCCCTCAGCGCCCTCACTCAAACCAGTCAAAACAGCTGCAGGCTGGCATTCCTTCAAAATAAAGGCTGAGCAGACCCAAGGATTTGCAGCTGCATCCCGAAGATTAGTCGAAAAAGTGCGAGCCGCCGGCAAAGAACTTAAAAGCGTGATCAGCGAGCATGGAGGCCGATTAGAACAGCTATTTCATGCAAAGGTTTTTAGAACCCTTCTTACTGAAGGCGCTTTTTCAGTCATTTCCATGACCCAAGTCCTCGATGAAACAATTGAATTTGAAAAAGAGGGCGGCAACCCCCTTCTCGCCCAGCATCTGATCGTAAAAACTCTCCACCCTGAAATAAAAACCCTCTGGAAAACATTTCTTCTTGAAATCAGTCATCAAGCATCTTCAGAGCAGATCAAAGCATTTCTTCATCTACTCGATGCGCTCGGAGATCTCAAACCTCTTTGGATGACCTTCTATGTTGAACCTAAACGAGCTCTTTCCTCTTTAGAGCTCTTAGGGGCATTGCTCACTGAATTTGATGAAACTTCAATGGAATTTATCCGAGATCTCAAACATAAACCGCTTCAGTATTTTGATGATGAAGCCACCTTTATGCAGCGCTTCGAACAAGTAGGCAAACCTACTAAAGTGATTGCACTTTCCTATTTGGCTCAAGCTGTAGGATCCTATGACGATCAACTCAAAGCCCTCAAAACTGCAAAGATCCCTTTAAATGGGCGCATCCTCAACTTCAAGGAAAAGCTCAATCCTTATTTTAATCTGATGCGTCATGTCGCAGAAAGGCTCGTCGGCGAGGGAAAATTTTATTTTCCACCTGCAACAGCATTCGAAGCTAGCGGAACACTTACCATCTATTTGTCGATCATGAGCACACGCAAAGACGTGATTTATAGTCGACCAAACGCCGAAGACCTTCTTCTTCCCTCTGCTAATTTCAACGTCGCAACCGCAAAACTCGGAGTCGGCACTAATAGCAGCAGAGAGCTCCCAGGCTCCCTTGAAGATATATTTACATTAACACACCAAAACTTACTCGCTTGCATTGGATTCTTATATCAAGAAAACCTGCCACCTTTAAGCATCATTGCACTTCCCCCTCTTGTGCAAGACTGTGTAGAACAAATCCTCACACTTGGAAATGAAACCCATCCAATCCAGCTCACCTCAGTTGAGCAACTCGATCAAGAACTCATTTTAGGCTATACGATCCCCCAGAGAAACCATAGCAGTACATGCCAAGTCCGCTTCCAAGATGGAAAAATTAGTTTTGAAGTTCAAATGCTTGGCCAAGCACGCGATCGATGGGCCTACTCTGCCGGATTAATCCACATGTTGAATTGGGCAGGGCTCATTACAACTGACGAAGTGCGTTTGCGCGGCAACACACTTAAATTAGTATTCCCGATCGAATCAAAAGAACAGATGACTCAAGCATGCCGCTATGTCCAGCTCATTTATAGCATCGCCCTAAATGAAGACACCCGAGATTTCACCCTTACAAGAGCATTTAGAGATCGGTTTGATCTGATCATGGATAAGATCAAACAGACTTCCAATCCTCAAATCCTACATGGCATTGTATCAGTTCTCATCAGACAGATGTCATCCGATCCAAGACTGTTACAAGTAGCATCCTATTTGCACCAACATCCAGACCCCAGAATCCAACAGAGCTGCGTGAGTATCGTACGAGGCCTTAGCTACTCTCCTACTCGGGACTCTTTTGAAACTCTCTGCGCGATTGCTCGCACGCTCATGCAAAGCTCCGATCCCACAGTACAGACTGAAGCCTTACGACTCATATCTCTTCTTTTTCCCTTTAATTTAAACGAAGCCCCCTCGTTCATTACAAAGTTTATTACCGAAGGAAAGTTTGCTTCTCAAGTACTATCCGCAGCTAAAGAGAAATTCGAGAATACTTTTGAAAAAAAACCACTTGAGTCTGCAGCGAGCCTGCAAGTTCTCGAAGCTCTTGCCGATTGCGAAGAGACCCGAGAAGATGCTATTTCTCTTATCAGTCAAGTCACAGAATCAATCATCTCTAAACTTACATCGCACGAGCCTGATTCGCTCTTGTTTAGCTACCTCAAGAGTCTACAACGTTACAATCAAACAGCCCATGTATTAAAGCTTATACACACCCTACTCTCAAAAATGACTAGAGTATCAAGCAATACCGCGCCTTGGCTCGCAGAGACCTACTTTAACGAATCGAAGGCCTCTTCTCTCATTTTAAATCTTTTGCAAGAAATGTCTAAAGATGGACAGCTGTCCGAAGCTCTCATTCCGTTACTTCCTACTCTATACTTAAGTTATGAAACAAACGTTAAAACAGGATGTTGGGATCTTGCATTGAAACTCCTCTTGTCTCAAGTCCCTTCTTCCCAAGTTGCAACCCTTGTAAAAGAACTCTGTTCCCAAAGCTGGACCCCTAGCCATGAGAGCGTGTTTACACTCATCGACCAATGGATCGAACAAGGGGATCTTGAGACTGCAATCGATGTACTTGTTTCAACAACACAAAAACAAGTCTATCCTCGATTTATTGCACAAGCACAAAAACGCTTTAGCACCCTCATTCAAAGAGGACACGCGTATTCTGAAGCTATTGCCTTTACTCAAATGTGCCTAACTCAAGACAACTTAAAATTTGAAAAAGACAAGCTAACCCTATTGAAAGACCTTCTCGAGAAAGGGGAAAGACAGCTTGTGCTTCCCTTAATTAAAGAAACTGCCGTAAATGGAGCTGAGTATGGTGCCCGGAAAGACGCTTTTGAGCTCATTAATCACTTGATCGAACAAGATAGGGACTCTTTAAATGAATTAACCCCATGGCTCATTGCACTTGCAATGAATCCAGATGCAGGATATCAAGCAAGCTCAAGTCTCAGAAAACTCTTAGAAAAAACAGCGCCAACACCCGAACTCATCAGGGCACTTCCCATTCTCATGGGAAACAAAGAGCTCTTTTTATCTACACAATGTTTTGAGCTCTTAAAAAAATCCATAGAAAATGAAGACACCCGCCCTCATGCCTTAGCAATCATTCCATTAATGGAGCAGCATTTTCGAGAAAATAACAAGGAAGCCAATCTCTACCAATTATGGACGATACTCTTAGAGCACAACCCTTCAACACCTCTTAACATCGAGACGATCATCTCAATGTTTAAAGGCACACTTTTAGAAAAAGACGCGTATGAAAAAATTTACGCAGCTTGTTCCTTAATCAAAGAACTCATTAAAAGCGGGAAAGATTTAAGTTCATTGACTACGTGGTTAATTGAAACAGTTCAACATCCAGAACACCTAAACTGGCGAGCACTTAACCTCTGTAACGAGCTCATCACCTCAAGTGAGCCTACCCCTGAAATCATGAATGCAATTCCCATGCTTTTAAAAATAGAAGGCAATCCCTTATTAAAAGCTTGCTTGTCTGTTTTACAAAAAGCAGTTGAACAGCAGACGCTCCCTCCAGATTTTAACCACCTCATTCAATCGTTATTCACTCAAGCTATAGAAACAAACAACCACGTCGACACCCTCTTTTTCTCCTCTTTCATTCTAAAAAACACCCTTCCTGTCTCACAAGAGATTCCTCCGATTTTTGATACAGCACTCAAAGCATTCATGGAACAGGCTCAAGAAGAAACAATAAAAGATGTCACTGAGTCCAAATATGTTGAAAATAAGGAAGAGGAAATCGCAACCAGAATAAAAGAGACCTTCAATAACCTAACAAAACTATTAGTTACCCCCTTACTCGAAGGAGGTAAAATCACCTTGGAGCAATTGCCCCTTTACCAATCCCTTTCGGCCAGCTACGCTGCACCGTCCCAAGGGGGAATGGGGGCTAGCTCGAGCTCCTAATTGCCTTGCACCCTTAAGGGAAATCGACTATCCTGTATAGTCTTTATCCCTTAAAGGAATTGCTATGGCAGGATTTTCATGTGGTATCGTCGGGCTCCCTAACGTCGGTAAGTCGACGCTGTTCAACGCCTTAACACGCAAGGCAGCGGCGGCCGCCAATTACCCTTTTTGCACCATCGACCCCAATGTAGGGATCGTTGATGTCCCCGATTCACGACTTAAAGTCCTCTCTGACATGTCAAACAGCACCAAGATCATTCCGGCCACCGTCACCTTTGTCGACATCGCTGGGCTCGTTAAAGGAGCCTCCCAAGGAGAGGGCCTCGGCAACCAATTCCTTGCCAATATCCGTGAAACAGACGCCATCGTCCACGTCGTTCGCTGCTTTGAAGATGACGATGTGATCCACGTTGCCGGCAAAGTCGATCCGATCGCCGACATCGAAGTGATTAACCTCGAGCTCATCCTCTCTGATTTGCAGATGGCGGAAAACATCGTGAGCCGCTTAGAAAAACAAGCCAAAGGCAAAAAAGAACTTCTTCCTGTCATCGAAATGATGCATAAAGCGATTGCCCACTTGAATCAAAATAAACCCCTTAGAACCTTAGAGCTCACCGATGAAGAGCGCGCTTGTGCAGCCGACTATCCCTTCTTGACAGACAAAAAGGTCATCTACGCAACAAACGTCTCTGAAAGCTCGCTCCCTTCGATGGAAAATCAGTATGTAAGCCAAGTCCGCGCCTACGCAGCCAAAGAGGGAAACTCCGTCATCCCGATCTGCGCCAAACTAGAAGAAGAAATCGCTCAATTAGACGACAGGGAAGCTAAAGAATTCTTAAGCTCCCTTGGTGTCGATGATTCTGGACTCAATCGCCTCATTAAAGGAGCCTTTGATGTGCTAGGTTTAATCACCTACATCACCACAGGTGAAATTGAAACACGCGCCTGGACCATTACCCGAGGAACAAAAGCACCGGAAGCCGCTGGAAAGATCCACACCGACCTACAAAAAGGCTTTATCCGCGCAGAGGTCATCGCATTTGATGATATGGTCAAGTATGATGGCAGAGTCGGCGCAAGGGAAGCCGGCAAAGCCCGCTCTGAGGGAAAAGAGTATGTCATGAAAGACGGCGATGTCGTCCTCTTCTTCCATAATTAAATCGGAACACCATGACAGAACTATTCATCACCTGCCCCGATAGCTGCGAGGGACTTCTCGTCCAAGAACTACAAAAGCTCAAAATCAAAGCCGTCCGCTCTGGCTTTAGAGGAGTCTTCGCCCCCCAAACCATCGAAAACGTCTATAAAATTAATTACTGCTCTCGATTAGCAACCCGAGTTCTCTTTCCACTCAAACACTTCCCCTGCCGAGATAAGGATGCACTCTACCAAGCAGCCAAGCAAATCCCCTGGCTAGACTATCTTGATGAATCGAAGACCTTTGCCATTGACGCCAACATCACCCATCCCAATATCCGCAATAGCCTCTATGGCGCGCAAGTCATGAAAGATGCCCTATGCGATGCGATCCGCGAGAAAAAAGGTGTACGACCCTCTGTCGATGTCAAGAACCCCGATGTACAGCTCAATCTCTTCATCCACAACAATAAAGCGATCATCAGCCTCGACACCTCAGGAGCTCCCCTCTATAAAAGAGGCTGGCGCACGCTCAGCTCCCCTGCCAGCATCCAAGAAACCCTGGCGGCAGCTCTACTCATCGAAGCCGGCTATAAACCTGATACGATCCTCTGCGATCCCTTCTGTGGATCTGGAACCTTCCTCATGGAAGCTGCTCTCATGGCAACACAAACGCCCGCCGGATTTTTCCGCAAGACATGGGGATTTCTGCTCATGCCAGAGCACGAGCCTCGTCTCTGGGAAGAGATCAAATCCGCTGCAGATGCGGCGCGCATTCCGTTAGTGAAAGGTAAAATTTTTGGAGCCGACCTGGATCGCGAATCGATAGAAATCTGCAAGACCCATCTCACCACTGCCCATTTTGCCGAGCAAATCGAGGTCATCCAAGCCTCCGTAGCCCGTTATCAGCCAAGCGTTCTACCGACATTAATTCTCTGCAATCCCCCCTTCGGCAAGCGGCTAGAGACATCTCGTGAAGTGTACCATCAACTCGGCCAATTCCTTAAAAAACATGCAGCGCCCAAAGCAAGGGCGTTTGTTCTAGCTCCTAACGAACAGCTCGCAAGAGCCACTCTGCTTCCCATCCTCGCCGAGCACCCCTTCCAGCACGGCGGCCTTGCGATCTCCGCCTATGAGCTTGGGATTTCTCGTTGATAAGGCTTGCAATGTAAGAGCAGCAATAGCGATACCTTAATCAAGGTCAAGAGGTATCATGTTTTTTACCATGAGAAAATGTTTCACATTTTTTTCTTTTCCAAAGTCACGAAAGAAAGTGGCAACGGTTTTAAATCCGCCTTTTTCGTAGACGTGTCTGGCTCTTGGATTGGAGTCGGCTGGGTCTATGAAAAAAGTATCAATCGATCGGTCAACATTCTCTTGGACGAATTGCGTAAAAGCCTCCAATGTAGGACCTCCCAAGCCATGACCGAGATACTTTTTATTTCCGATCATGAAGTCAATACTGAATGTCCTGCCCTCTTTAGAGAGATGAGATTTCCAAACTTCAGACAGATCGGACTGAGTAGGTAAGATTTCTGAGGTCATCAGCAGACAGTAAGGCTCAGCATTTACAAAGCCGATCCAGTAGTCGAACATCCCGCCCCAATAGGGAGAGGGTTCCTTTCGCCCGTTCATAAAAATGAGGATGTCTTCTCGATGCTCCGGACTATTGTCCCAAAACTCCTTGACGTGAGGCTCTTCAAGCCATTGCAAAACATGATTACTAAAGTTAAGGGAAGCTCTCTCAAAGGTGATAAAGGATAATTTTTTTCTCTGCTCCTCGAGAGCAATCAAACAATTAATTTTCTGAAAGATCGGTTCTTTGATCTTTCGATATAGGCTCCCTTCTTGATTGGCCTCACAAGCCGCCTGTTTTTTCATTTCCGCATATTCTTGTACCTCTTCAGGATGAGCCCTCAGGTAATCTCTAAAACTGATAAACCCTTTCCAATCGCTACTTTCTGGATAGGTCAAATGAACATGATATCTCCTATTCCCCTCTTCCGGATCGGGTAAATGGATGATAAAATAGAATCGGTCAGGTGTACTAAAAGCCGGCCTAAATTCATATCCCAAGTGTTGGAGTTGGTTCGATGTTGCATCCATATCCTCTTTGTTGACGGCGATCGCAATATCGATAATTCCTTTACCTCCCAGGTTACAAATGGATGTGCTTCCAATATGCTCAATAGCCAAAGCCTTATTTAGATGTGGCGTAATCCGACTTTTTTCTTTGTTAAACAGCTCAGGAAAAATGCTACTGTATGGCTTGAAGACGTATTTACTCATTTTTTGTTCGTCCGTCTTTGCCAGTCGCTCGCGTAGAGTTGATACAGAACGTGCCTTCTCAATGGATGACCTTCAGGCAATCTTGGGTGGTCAAAATCATTTTTCGGATCGTGATCCATTCCAATTCTCTCCATAACGGCTCGCGATCTCATGTTTTGGACCGCTGTAAAGGAGACAATCTTTTCCAATTTCAACTTTTCAAACCCATACTGAAGGGATGCCAGGGCGCCTTCCGTTGCATAACCCTTTCCCCAATAATTAAATGCGAGCCTCCACCCGATTTCAACCGCAGGCGTAAAGTCGGCTTTGAAATAGACATCTTCCAGGCCGATAAAACCAATAAATTCGCCGGTTTGGATCAAAGACACAGCCCAAAGTCCCCAACCACATCGTTCAATGTGATTGGACATGAGTTTCACGGAAGCATCGCTTTCCTCCCGTGTTTTGAGCCCGGGAAAATATTCCATAACGCGTGGATCGGCATTTAGCTTGGCAAAAGGCTCTAAATCTTCTTCCTTCCAAGGGCGAAGAATCAACCGGTCGGTTCTAATCGTGTTGTCTAAGGCTGAATTTTTCATGATTTTAAGGGGTTTTCTTGAGGAAGATACCATCAGATGAGCAATGATTTCCATAGAAAAAATTAACACGTGGGTTTAGCATCATTTGATTACCCGAAGTCCTTGGACAAAAATATCAGCGAATTCATTTTAAAGTTGAGAGAGAGTGATGTTGAATTCAGACTCCTCCTACGAGGATAAAATATTCAAAACCCTTGATTTGGGAGGAAAAAGCCTAAAAAAGAGCGTTTTTGATGATGTTGCATTTGAAAGCTGCCATTTTGTGGAGAGCGATTGGAATCAAGCTCAATTCAATGGGTGTCGATTTAAAAATTGCAACCTCAGCCTTATCAATCTGAAAGGATGCCGCTTGAGCCAAGTAGTATTTGAGGAGTGTAAAATCGTCGGGCTGGACTTCTTCAAGTGCGACAAAATGCTACATATTTCATTCAATAAGAGCATCTTACAAACCTGCAATTTTGCCGACCTGAAGTTAAAAAGAACCTCTTTTGCGGGATCGAAACTCAGGGAGGTCTATTTCACAAATACGGATCTATCCGAAGTAAATTTTACCGATACAGATCTGATGGGGACAACCTTCCATCAATGTAACTTGACGAAAGCTGATTTTAGGAACGCCAAAAACTATTGCATCGATTTGCAGACGAATAACGTGAAGAAAGCGCAGTTTTCCTTCCCTGAAGCGATGAGTCTTTTGCAATGCTTTGATATCGTAATTTCATAAAGAGATCATCCATGTAAATATGCAAGCAGCTGAGAGATTATTTCCTCAAAACGCATGTTACCATTCTAGAATCCATGCATTTTTATTATGGGTTTTTTGAGGTCGTGCTAACGTCAGTTGATTTCCCTTGAACGATTTTAAGAGCTTCTTCGTATGGTTCTTCTTTAATAGTTTCATAAGCGTGAGGATTAATTGCATTTTTAACACCATAATAGACTTTTCCATTCGACTGAAATATTAATTTGACGTCGTTTGATGAAGGCTTTGTTTTTTTAGGTGGGTCAAACCTTATCATTATAACAGCACGGCTTGCCGGAAAAGGATACTCTCTTAAAAAGGGTTTTATTTTTTCATGGGCATTGATAATTTTTACAAATCTTTCAGTGGCTTCAACTTCGAATTTTCTTGCTTGTGCTATCGTTGCATTTTGGTTTACACAAAAATCAAGTAATATCATTTCCACATCATAAGGCATACTTCCACCACTTCCTTCATAAATTAATCCAAATTCTTTGCTTATTTGTTTTGAAGCTGAGCGAATAATTTCGTTAGCATATTGAACATATACTGGAGATTCATCTTCTGTTGAATGCACTGTTGACCCAATAAACAGAATAGGAAGAAGAAGCTTGAAAATGTTAGCGTGTCGAAGCATGATAAAAAATAAGCCTTTGTTTATTATTCACATCCAAAAAATCTTTGATTATGGAAGACTTGGGGTTGCACTAACTTCATCCAATTTCCCTTGAATAATTTTAAGAGCTTCCTCGTAGGGTTCTTCATGAACAGCCTTTAAGGCATAAGGATTCTGAGGATCATCAGCTCGGTAATAAATCTTGCCTTTAGCTTGATACATAAAATCAACAGCATGTTGACTTGATTGTTTTTTTGAAGGGGGATAAAACCTAATCCCAACAATTGCTCGATTTGAAGGGAAAGGATATTCCCGAAGAAATGGTCGGATCTTCTCATGCGCGTTGATAATCTTTATAAATTTTTCAGTCAAGACAACCTCTAGCTCTCTTGCTTGCTCCAAATTTGCACTGCGGTTTGCTCCAAATTTTACGAATATTTCTTCAACATCGTAAGGCATACTACCGCCAGTCATTTCACAATTAAACCCGAATTCTTTTTTGACTTGTTTAATGAAGGTTTGTCTAATTTCTTTGGCATAACGCGTATATGCTGGATGATCAGCTTCTTTAGCGTTCAAAGAAATTCCAAATGGTAAAATCAGAATAATTGATTTTATAATTCTAACGAGCACTTGCATCATAAATTTAACTCAGCTTATTTCCCTTGAACGATTTTAAGGGCTTCTTCATAAGGTTCCTCATGAACATCCAAATATGCAACTGGGTCCTTAGGATCATCAGCAAAATAATAAATCGTATTTTTCACCTGAAAAAGAAAATCAACCGCATGAGAACCAATTTGTTTCTTTAAAGGTGGATAAAACCGAATCGAAACAATCGCTCGATTTGCAGGAAAAGGATACTCCCGAAGAAATGGGCGAATTTTCTCATGCTCATTGATGATCTTTACAAATTTCTCCGTTAAGATCACTTCCAATTCCCTGGCCTGCTCCAGGGTTGCAATGCGGTTTGCTCCAAACATTACTGATATTTCTTCGACATCATAAGGCATACTGCCGCCGGTCATTTCACAGTCGAATCCGAATTCTCTTTTGACCTGTTGAATGAAAGTATGCCTAATTTCTTTTGCATAACGCGTATATGCTGGATGATCATCCTCTTTGGCATTTAAAGAAATTCCAAAAGGCAAGATCAGGACAATTGCTTTTAAAATTCTAGCGAGCATTGGCATCATGAATTTAACTTACCCTATTTTTCTTGAACCATTTTAAGAGCTTCCTCGTAGGGTTCTTTTTTTATTAAATCATCGATATATGGATTATTTGGGTTTTCAGCGTTATAGAAAATTGAATTTTTTGCATGAAAAACATAAGAAACACTTCCATCAACATAAGGAATATTATTACGCTTCAAAAATGAGATTCCAACTCTCGTTCGGCTTGAGGGAAACGGATATTCTCGAAGAAACGGTCTAATTTTTTCGTGACTATTAATCAATTGAACAAATTGTTCAGTTACATTCACCTCTAGCTCTCTTGCATGATCAATTGTTGCTCTCTGATAGGCTACAAATTTTATTGAAATTTCCTCGACATCGTAAGGCATGCTTCCCCCTGTGCTTTCACAGTCAATATTATACTGTTTTTTCATTTGTTTTGAAAATGCTCGGGTAATTCCAGAAACATATCTTGTATAAAGCGGGGATTCTTCTGTGGAATGCAAATTTGACCCTATTATTACATGCACAATAACAAGCAAAAAAAATTTAACGGGTGTTGCCATTGTAGAATCCATGCATTTTTATTACGGGTTGTTTGAGACAGTGCTAACGTCAGTTGATTTTCCTTGAACAATTTTAAGAGCTTCTTCATATGACTCTTCTTTAATTGTTTCATAATTATATGGAGGAGTATTTTTTTTCGATTCATAGTAGATTATGTTCTTCACTTGTAAAACAAGCTCGACATAATTATTCAAATTCATCTTTTTAGGCTTTTCAAATGAAATCATTACAGTTGCCCGGTTAGGCGGAAAAGGAAATTCTCGAAGAAACGGTCTGATTTTTTCATGGGCATTAATAAGTTCAATAAATTTCTCAGTAACTTTAACTTCAAGTTCCCTTGCTTCTTGCAACGTTGCAGTTTGATCTGAATTGAAGCTCATTGAAATTTCTTGAACGTCATAAGGCATGCTTCCCCCGGTTGACTCACAATCAAGACCAAACTCTTGTTTAACCTGCTTAGAAAAAGAACGGAAAATTTCATTTACATAATAGACATATTCAGGAGATTTGTGTTCCTGAGAAATTAACATGGGACTCATGAAAAAAAATGAACAAAGAGCAACTAAAATACTAACGTGCTTTTCCATTATGAAATCCTGTGAGTTTATCTAATTTTTTAAAATGTCTTTCTTGAACAGCTCGATATGTGCCCCCAAGTCGCGCATGATCCGCAAATCCACCAGTTCGTTCTGACCACGTCGAAGCACATTTAACAAAGCTGATATCATATTTTGGATTATTCACATATTTTAAAGCAAACCATCCTGTAATAAAGTCTTGACGTGAATACACATTCGTAATCCTAATGCCATACTCCATAGGCATCGGAGTTGCAGGACCAAGACCGAGGTAAAACATTTTTTCCTTAACAAGGGACTTTTGATCATCATTCATACCTCGAAAAATATTGTAGCTAGTAGCTCCGCCTCGACTATGCGCAATGTGAAGCCAGGTCATACTCGGATTGATTTGATGTGCGATCTCTAAAAGAGCGACTAAAAATTGTCTGCCGAAAACCACCTCATTTGTTTCTTTTCCTCCACGTTCTTGAAACGTTATATTGACGTCCTTTATGATTCCATGTGATTGACTATGCATCCCAAAAGTCAAAGGCCCCCCATTAAGCGTGCTCATTAAAAACTTTAAATTATCAAAAACATCATCTTTGGAGACCTTAATTCCATTGAGGTCTGTGATGTATCCTATCCGATTACCTTCTAAGGGAAGAAGCTCGTGAAAATGTGAGACAATATTTACTGTTCCTGTCTTCATTTCTTCAGGAGTGAATTTGAGCTCACGCCAAAAACCACATCCCGTTACCCAGTCTGTATGGGCTCCATTTAGAACCACTGTACATGGAAGGACTGAGGCCATGGAAAATATTTGAGCAAACATAATATTGCTTACAGAAGCATCTATCCGTATCACATTGTCAAGATTCAGATCAGAATACAACCCAAAGAGATCGAGCCGATTCAACGGACTGTTGAGCACGTAGACGTAAAGATTAGGTCCATCGGCGTAGCCTGATGGATCTGGCGTGAGCCATCTACCGAGTATTGGGTCATAAAACCGCTTGCCAAACAGGACAAGACCATTTGTGACCCGTTTAGAACAAAACCGCCAGGGATTCAGCGGGGTGGATTCCCACTTCTCTTTTCCAAATGCGTCGATCTCATACGATTCGACCATTTCTTGCTCTGGAGAAATGAGCCCAATGACATTTCCTTGAATGTCATTGAGAGGCGCATAGGCAACCCCACCAATCTCAATGGCTACAGTGGCGCCGATTTCTCCTTTGATTCCAAGGCCAATCAGCTTTAATTGAAGCAGGCTCCCTGATGCATCTACTTCCCCAATTTCTTGCAGGTCGTTGTATAAATAGAAGTGCTTGTCCATGCCCATTTCTTCAAAAACCACTCGAGATAACGGATCATGGATAAAGCTGGTTGTGGTGCCGTCTGGATGGGAAATCGAGATGAGTCGGTTGAGCGCATCATAAGCATAGGTGATTGTTCCGTCTGAGGTGACACGATGGGTTGGATTTCCATTGCGATCATATTCGAGTGTCCCATCTGGACTCTCAAGGATTTGGTTGTATGCATTGATGGTGCATGTGGTGGGATTACCAAGAGAGTCGAATGCGTAATGCTCCTCTCCTTCTTGAATGATCTGGTTTAAGGGGTCATAATCGTATTGTTTACTCCCAAAAAGTGAATGTTCGATGTGAGTAATCAGGCTCGATGGTCCATAGGTCATGGATTGAGTAAGCCAAGGGGATTCTTGGGAAATGGGTCTCTCTAATTGATCTCTAAACGTGCGCCGGATCCCTGCATTTTGGATGAGCTCCTCTTCGATCACATGGCCATTTGCGTCAAAATCTTGGTAAGTGTGCGCGTAGAGCACCTCTTGCAAGGCATTTAGCCTAGCAACTTCAGCAAGATGCCCGCCTTTATAAGTATAGGCAATTGAAGAGCCATCTGGCAGGGTATAGGAACTACATCTTCCGTGCGTATCGTATTCCCATGTGACTGTGCGCCCATAAAAGTCGGTTTCTAGGATGAGCTGGCCGTGGGTGTTATACTGACGTTTAAGAACACAGTGATGAACTAAATCAACAACCTCGATAGGTTCGGGACCTGTCGCATAGCTGTATTGATAATGGATGGTTCCATCTGAGCTTTTCATTTCAAGAAGACGATCGATTCCATCATAGATGGAATTGATTGAGACTCCATTCGGTAGCAGGCGCTCTATGAGTCTGCCCCTTTCATCGTATGAATAAAATGTGTTCTTATCGGCTTCCTCACATTCTTTGGTAACCCTGCCCATTTGATCATATTCCCAGCGGACGGAAATCTGATGTTTAGGCGAACTTTTGTGATAGACTGTTGAAATGCGCTGAGCTCGGTTTCCAACAGGATCGTAAAAAAGCTCCTCTTTAGAAAACGTGGTTCCAG
>CAYWSY010000016.1:0-29042 GCA_964461105.1 uncultured bacterium | reverse complement strand
ACAAGCGAAAAAGTGAAGATGCTGAGGCAGAAATTTCTCTAACTTTGAAGTGGACACAGTATATGTTTTCTTCTTATATGCTAATCCCCAAAAGCCGCATCAGATCATGATACGTCATATAGATAAACAATCCGATGATGAGAATGATAAATGGGATCAGGAGCCGCTCCATTGCTTTTGAGGAGATCCGCTTACGTGTAATCCACTCATAAAGTGAAAAGCAGATGTGGCCGCCATCGAGAACAGGAATAGGAAGCAAGTTCACAATCCCTAAATTTAAACTGACAAAGCCAAGCCAATAAAGAGCCTCTTTGAAACCGACCATCCACGTATAGTGCATCACCTGCACAATCCCGATGGGCCCGGCAAGAGATTTTGGGCTCATTGTCCCAGAAAAAAGAGCAAACAGCGTTTTGCGCACCTCTTGAAACACGCCAATAAATTGGGTGATCGGAGAGGGATTATAGCGCACTTGACGGTCTTGAAACGAAATCCCAACCATTAAACGATTTTGCTGCTCTGTAAGCTGACGCATCTGCTTGTCTCGTTCTTGCGGATCTTCGAGCGCTTCAATCCTTAATTTCTCAGCAGCAACTTGCTCATTGAGCTTCCCGCGCATCTTTTCTTCAAAGGGAAAGTTCTTAAATGGTTTAGGGGAGATCGGCTTGAGCATCCGCAATGCACCGCTTGTGTGCAGCGGTGTTGTCGTGCCGATCGATTCAATCATCTGTTGAAGCTCTTTCCAATCCATGCCTGAAAAATAGGCGGAATCGGCATCTTGCCAAGAAATCAGAGGCAATTTTCCCTCGCTTCTGACAATCATCTGAATTTTGCGTTTTTGGATATGGGTAAGCAGCTCTGAAGCACGATCAATGATGGTGCCATCGACTGCTAAAATCTGATCCCCTGGTTGAAGAGGAATCTCTAAAAAGGATCTCTCTTCAGGGATGGGGAGCTGCTCTTTGGCTTGATTATTGAGAAATGAAAGAGCACTTTCGACTTTACAATCGGGAGTTAAATTATAAGGGATAAAATAGAGGTCAACTAATTTGTCGGTGAGGGCTGCTGCATGCTGCCAATCACTGAGCTCTGCTAACCCTGCTTGATTGAGGCGCAAATCTGAGATTTTAAGGCGCTGAACTCGAGATAAAAAGGTCTTATCCCCTCGCTTAACCGTCAGCAGCGCTTTTTGTTGATTAATGGTCGTTACAAGCTGTGCTCGAGAAAAAATAAGCTCTCCATCAGCCCACACAAGGCGATCGCCATCCTGCACGCCACTTGCTGACATCGGAGCACCAGGAAGCAGCGCATTATTTGATCCATCGAAATTCTTGGAGTAATAGACAAGGTATTGAGCTGGCTGGAGCATCGAGCGAATCGCATAGGCTCTTGAAACTCCCTCTAGACCAGGTTCCTGAAACGTAAATGAAAAAGGTTGAGATTGCTGAGTGAAGTAATCAATTTTTTTTCCAACAATAGAGGGATCCTCTTTGTCAAAAATAGCAGCATACAAAAAGCTATTAAATCCTCGAAATTGCTCTCCGTTGAGTTGATTAATTTCATCTCCAGGGCGAATCCCAGCCACTTGAACTTCTGAGGAAGGATCGGTCCACCCAATCAAATGGGTATAATCAGAAAAGGGCTTGATCCGCCCTCCCATTGCCCACAAGAGGCAAAAGATTCCAAAGGCAAAGAGCATATTAACAACAGGGCCTGCAAGGGCAACCTGAATCCGCGCCCAAGGTTTTTTCCCATAATAGCCATCTGCAACATCATGAGGATCGATCGAGCCTTGTTTTTCCATTCCTGCAATCCGAACATAGCCACCAAAAGGGAGCCAGCAGAATTGCCACTTAACCCCTTTGTGCTCCCAAGAACAGATCGGCTTGCCAAATCCAATTGAAAACGCTTCCACTCTCATTCCCTGTTTTCGGGCAACCCAATAGTGTCCGAGTTCATGGATAAAAATGAGAATGCCTAACCCAAAAAGGGCTAAAACGAGATTGATCAAACTATGGATCATGGGTGTTACCTAAATTAAAAATCATCAATTCCCACAGTATAGGGAGCTTAAAAGAGAAAGTCAACTGCGGCGGACCCACCGTTTTGCAATCAAGCCTTGACGAGGAGCGAAAAGCGCCGCAAGAAAATAGGCTAATCCCAAAAGAGTTGCCACCATTCCTGAAGTAGAAAGAGGCATCTGATAGACGGTGAGTAAATGACGGGTCAAGGCAACTGCACAAAAAGAGCAGACAAACCCGATTGCCATACTCAATCCAATCAATTTTTTGAGATGATCTGTAAAGAGCCTCGCAGTTAAGACGGGACCTACTAGAAAGGCTAGAACAAGCAATACTCCGACTGCTCGAAATGCCCCAATGACTGTAGCTGCGGTCATGACCATCAATAGATAATTAAAAATTGAAGGAGAAAATCCAAGAGCTTTGGCAAGTCCCTCATCGAAAGCTGTCATCTGAAATTCTTTGTAAAAGAGAGCTACTAGAATGAAATCCACAAGCGCAATGATCGAGATCAACTTAAGATCGTGAATATGCAATGCATCGACATTTCCCATAATTGCCTCTGTGCCGATATGCGTATTGCGGGTGAACATAGTCACAAGCACGATTCCAAGCGCAAACAGAGTTGTAAAGACAAGGCCAATGCTTGCATCTTCCTGGATTTTCATCAGATGTGTGAGACCCTGAGTGAGCAGTGTTGTCAGAATCGCTGTGATAAAAGAAGCGATCAACAGTGTCGTTAAACTCAGCGTATGAAAGGGCTTGGATTCCGCTCCAGCAAAGGGAAGCAAAATTAAGTAACTCAGTACAATCCCGAACAAGATCGTGTGGGAAAGCGAATTTGCGAGCATGGTCATTTTTTTAAGTACCAAAAAAGTCCCAACAAGTGCAGAAGCGCACCCAACAAGAGCGAGGACAAAGATTTGCACTTCATCTGAAGCTAAATCAGCAAGAGAAAGCTGTCCCGTTAGGAACTGAACGAGGCGTTGAGCAAACACAATAAAAAAAGAACCGAAATCCTGTCCCCAATATGGATTCACTAGAGCCTTCCTTTGCCGCGAGGGATCGGCTGTTGATGGGGATCGTGTTTTGGATCATTCAGCAAAACAATGAGCTCTTTTTCAAGTTCAGGAGTTAAAATATGTTCCATCTCCTCAGCACTGCAGTGAACCTTCTCAGCTCCTTGCCCTAAATGCACCAGATAAACCTCCCACAGGCGATGCAGGCGCACAATCTGCTCTGCTCGTTTAAGCCCGTCTTGAGTTAACCGGTAGAGCCCGCCTCCAGCCTCTGCAACCCATCCTTGGTGTGATAAAGAGGAGAGCAGCACCCTAGCCTTTGCATAGGAAATCGAATGGGAGACATGCACCTCTCGTGCTGAAGTAGCTCCTCCTTCCCCTTTTTTCCATAATGTCTTCAAAAGATTTTCCGACAAGCATTGGGTGCGAAAACGCGCGATCCTAACAGCCCTACTCACAAGCCCGTAACTGGGTGCAAAGAGCAGTGCAAAAAGACAAAGGGCGGATGCACTTAGCAAAATCATCGGTCCTGTAGGAAGCGAAAATTTCCAATCGTATCCTTGAGACCTACCCCATGCCGGAAGCTCTACAGAAAGGTAATTACCTAAAAAACCACTCAAAGCCCCAAAACACGCGGCCAGAACAAAAACAGCCCATAACTTATCGGTAAATTGACGAGCTGCTACAGCTGGAGCAATCAACATTCCCGCCATGAGCACAACACCAACACTCCGAATCCCAATCACGATAGCGAGGACAAGCAAAATAAAAATTACCGAGTCCAACGTATGTAAAGGAACCCCGACACTTCTTGCAAACATGCGATCAAATGTCATGATTTCAATCTGCCTGTAGAGCATTGCAATCACTAAGCTCACAACAAGAGCCAACACAAGATAGAGGATCACATGAACGCTTGTCATCGTCGCCGCTTGCCCATACAGGAACATTTGAATTGTTTTGTACCACAGAGCATGCGTCGACTGCAGCCGGCTTGCGATTAAAATTCCAACTCCAAAAAACACAGAAAGAATCAGACAGAGTGCTGCATCATTTTTAACTCGAAACGTTCTTTCCAATCTCTCGATGATCCATAATCCTAAAAAAGATGTGATGAAAGCCCCGATTAAGATCCCCACCGCAACAGCTTCTTCAGCATCTGGAAATAGTATCGAAACAACAAGGACACTTAAAACGACTCCTGGATAGGCCGCATGAGAAAGCGACTCCCCTAAAAGAGAACGTTTGCGTAAAAATACAATCACCCCAACAAGTGCAGAAGAAAGACACATGAGCATACTGCCCAATGTTGGGCCCTGCAGCACAGGATCGGTAAAAAACTGCCAGGGAGAAGAGAGCATGATGCTTAACTCAATCCAGTTGTTTTGTGTTGTTTTAACTTGACTGCTTCATCAAGGAGATTCGTACCCCTTCCGTAAGTGCGCATAACAGATTCTGCATGAAACACCTCAGAAACTGGTCCTGAGGCAATTAAACAGGTGTTGAGCATGATGACCCAATCAAAATAGGTATCAACCGTTCCCAAATCATGGTGAACAACAAAGAGTGTTTTCCCCTTTGATTTTAACTGATCCATCAAGGCGATAATCGCCTGCTCTGTTGCCACATCAACCCCAGCGAAAGGCTCATCCATCAAATACATCTCAGCATCTTGCAATAGAGCGCGCGCGATAAACAGTCTTTGCTGCTGACCTCCTGAAAGCTGACTGATCTGACGCTGTGCAAAGGGAAGCATGCCAACCATTTCAAGCGCATGGAAAGCTGCTTGTTTATCTGCTTGACTAGCCCATTTAAAATAGCCCAACTTACCATATCGGCCCATGAGCACGACATCAAAAGCTGTAATTGGAAAATCCCAATCCACCGAAGAGCGCTGGGGAACATAGGCAACTTTCTCACGCACTTTTCTAAACGGTTGACCAAAAAATTCAACCGTCCCTGAAAGGGGTTTCGTCATTGAAAGCAAACTTTTTAACAGCGTGCTCTTTCCAGCGCCGTTGGGACCAATAATCCCCACTAGCTTACCAGCTGGGATATCAAAACTCACGTCCCAGAGCACAGGTGTTTTATCATAATTGACAGTCAACTGAGAGACATGTAAAACAAACGGTTCAGAATCCATCATCACTCCCATGCATGAATCAAAACGTCAGCATCATGCCGCAACATGTTTAAATACGTATGAGCAAGACTCCCTTCAGGCCCCATCGCATCTCCATAAAGGGCACTTGAAGAAATCCGCACTATAAATCCATTTTTCTCACAAGCATGCATGATCTTTTTTAACGAATCGCGCGACACATTCGACTCTGGAAAAATGACATGGATATCATACTTTGCTAAATGGGCGACAATCTGTTGAATATCATAGGCGCCGAGCTGTCCGTCTGGAGCTAACCCTTCAGGAGACTCAAAACGCTGCTGCCAATTCCCCTTCGCTCTCTCTTCAGGAGTTGCGAGATAGGCTCTTGTAAAATAATTGAAGGCATCATGACTTGTAACAAGATAGCGTTTTGATTCCGGGATCCTTTTAAAATCATCTGTCATTTCTTCATGCAATTGAAGCATTCGATCTTGAAGCCGCTTCCCATTTTCTTCAAAATAGGAGCGAGATTCAGGAGAAAGTGCAGCTAGACCCTCTACAATTGAAGGGATCGTTTCACTCCATAACGCAGAGTCCATCCATAAATGGGGATCGATCTCATGATCCACATGAATGATCTGATCTGGATATTTGAGAGCAACTGCATCGCCAAGCGCAATTGCATGAGGATGGTGATCGAGCTGGTAGCGTACACTAGCACCATGCTCAAGACCAAGCCCATTATAAAAAATCACTTGAGCTCTAATTAATTTCTCATCATCCCCTTTGACAAGTTCATAGCTATGAGGATCGATCTCCCCTGAAATCAAGGCAACATGAACAACGCGGTCTCCTCCAATATATCCGACAAGATCATCGATCATCGCAGTTGTCGAAAGCACGCGGATCCGATCAGATGCTGCCATCCATTCTTCAAGAGACGAGGTCCCCTTAGAGCGCTTTTGACACCCAGCTGTGAATACGAGCATCACAAGCAGCAACAAATTACAAAATCGTTTCCAATCCATTTCTTAAATCCAGTAACAATCGATACGAGTAGATCCCCTTCGAGCAGCCCGAAGTAAATTCAATTTTTAAAGCATATCGTCCCACGCTGACAATCCGATACGCTTGAACTTCATCTGAAATCAGGCAAGGATCTATGAGCACCTTCCCCGTCAACTCATCACGACAGCGTGCACATGGGCATTGCCTTTGGAGATCACACAAACGATAATCGCAGCGCCCCCCATCTGTCCACTCAATAGTGAACCTTGTCAGATCTTTTTGGTAGATCTTGCGAATTAAAATTAAGTTTCCCATACAACCTCAAACTGTTTTAGCGCATCCCCCTCCAAATGAGCAAAAGCTTCTAATTGATCAATCACAAGAGTTGCCATTTGATGAAACGCAAGGGCCGCCGAAGAGTCCGGAAATCTCTCCAAAAGAGAAGTTCCTGAATCCCCACAGGACGTGATCGCTGAATCGATCGGAATTTCTCCTAAAAAAGGGATCCCCATTTTCTGGGAAAACCGTCTCACCCCTTGCTTGCCAAACGGATACTGGCGCTCACCCATAGAATCTTGGAAAAAACACATGTTTTCAACAATGCCCAAAAGAGGAACATTCATCTTATCAAACATGTGAATTGCCTTGGCAACATCTAAGAGTGCCACCTCCTGAGGAGTCGAAACAATCACCCCTGAGGAAAGATTTCCCTCCTGAATCAGGGTTAATTGAATATCCCCCGTTCCTGGAGGAAAGTCAATTAACAAACAATCCAAGGGAGCCCACCGCACTTGATGAAGAAATTGCTTAATCAATCCATTTGCAATCGGTGCGCGGACCATGGCGGCAGCATCTCCATTGGAAAAATGGGAAAAAGAGATCTGTTTGATTCCTCGACTTTGCGCAGGAAGCAGACGTTTAGGATCTGTCGGACACACTGACGGAAGAGAATCAGGAGGGAGCATCATCGAAAGGGAGGGCCCATAAAGGTCAGCATCCAAAATCCCCACATTCCACCCTTTAGCTTGAAGAGCTAAAGCCAAATTTACGGTAACTGTTGATTTGCCAACACCCCCTTTTCCCGCTGCAATCCCGACAACAAAACGCGCCATTGTATTTTCTTTATCCATTCTGAAACCTCTTAAAAAGAAAAACTTTAATATATCATCGACTTCTTGAAAACAGAAAAATGCCGAAAAAGAATGCTATTGAGGCGATTTCAGTTAATTACCTTGTTAATTTCTATATCACCTGAGTTTTTATTGCGGAAAATATCACACTATCTTAAACTGTGCAAAACATCATGTCTTCGATTTTTTTAATCTGAGACTAAAGACACGCAAAAAGCCTGTCCTGTTTTATTATAAATCATTTTTTTAAACGACCCACTGAATCATCTTTTTGTTCTATGGGAAGGAATGATCGCGAACAGATTTTTCAAAATTTTATAAAAAGATTATTGCAAATAAAATTCAGATAGGTTAAATCAACTTAACAATATTACGCGAAATCCAGGAAATTTAGAACTTGGCGGAAGTGAAACAGAAAAAATCGATCAAAAACCAGAAAACTGAAATTTGAAAAAGCAAAAAAACTAACCACAACAAAAAAAAGGAATTTAACATGAACCAAACAGAACCAAAAACAAAGAATCTCAAAGAAATTGAAGATGTAATTTCAAAAGCGATTAAAAAAGTAAACGGTCGCAAAGAAAACGACTTGTGCAAATATATTCCAATGACATCGGGCGGATATATGCATCACTTTACTTTACGCAAAATGAAAAACAGACAACCTCAAGAACTCGGCTCTTTAATTGAAAAGTTTATTATAAATTCTGACAGACCTTCTTCCGTTGCTCCAAAGCAAAGAGCTGCAAGAGGTTCTCGCAAACGCAGAGACCAAATCACCTTCACACGCAACCAGCTTGAAAGAATGCTGAACATTGCGCGCCTTGCTGGCGACAAAGAAATGGTCTCCGTTCTTGCCCCAAAAAAATCTTTGGCAACATGCAAGCGCGAACTCATCATCTCAATCCGCCACGGAAAAGTAGAACCAGAACTCTGGAACGCTTACGTCGAATCATGCAACAATTTTGCTCAACAACAACAACTGGGCATTTCTTTAAGCGAGACAATCTCAGCTCTTTCTAATAGATAACGACGTTTCCTCCTACCACCTTCAGGCACTTGCTTGAAGGTGGTTTTCTAAAAAAATATTTCTCAAATAACTTAAATTTTTAGATACTTGCCCCAAAGCTTAATCCCCTGCAATCTCCGCCGTTTTCTCTTGAATTTAATGGAGAATCAGGTACTATTTAGTGGCTTTTGATTGATTTCTTGCCAGTCAGCTGAAAACTCCTGCGCAAGATCATCCGAATTTTTAACTTGTCTAGAGGTAACAACCACATGTCTGACGTAAAGAAACCTGAATTCGGGAGATGGCGGTCCTTCTTTTGGCCCGTGCATACGTTTGAGCTTAAGAAGCTCCTCCCCATGTTTTTCTTATTCTTCTTCATTAACTTTAACTACACGATCTTAAGAGACACGAAAGATGCTCTCATCGTCACTGCTCCAGGTTCTGGCGCAGAAGCGATCCCCTTCCTTAAGGTATGGGCTGTATTGCCGATGGCAATCCTCTTTATGATCGCCTATTCGAAGTTAAGTAACATGATGAGCAAGCAGAAGTTGTTTTATACAACCATCTCCTTCTTCATTTCCTTCTTTGCGATTTTTGCGATCGTGCTCTATCCTAATCGGGACCTCCTCCACCCGACGGTTGCAGCAGATACGCTTCAGGCAATGCTTCCTGATGGATGCATCGGTTTAATTGCTCTTTTCCGTAACTGGACCTATTCTCTATTTTATGTGATGTCTGAGCTCTGGGGAAGCGTTGCGATCTCGCTCCTTTTCTGGGGATTTGCGAACGATATCACTAAAGTGGGTGAATCCAAGCGTTTCTATGCGATGTTCGGCTTAGGCGCTAACTTCGCGATGCTCTTCTCAGGTCCTGCGATCATCTACTTCTCAAACATCCGCAATAAGCTTCCAGCTGGCGTTGATGCATGGGGAATCACTCTGAACTACATGTTAGCAATGGTTGTTCTCTCAGGATTGGTTATCATGGGGATCTACTGGTGGATGAATAAAAATGTCTTAACAGATCCACGATTCTATGCTCCTGCAGAAATGCAAAAAACGAAGAAAGAAAAACCAAAAATGTCCTTGGGCGAAAGCTTTATGTACTTAGCGAAGTCTAAGTACATCGGCTGCCTTGCGATCCTCGTGATCGGTTATGGAATTGCGATCAACCTCGTCGAAGTGACTTGGAAAGGTCAGTTAAAAATGCAATACCCTAACCCAAATGACTACCAGACATTCATGGGTTACTTCTCTACAATTACTGGCGCAGTGACCATCTTCATGATGCTCTTTGTCGGTGGTAACGTGATCCGCAGATTCGGTTGGAAAACGGGCGCATTAATTACGCCTGTCGTCCTTCTGATTACAGGTGTCGGCTTCTTCTCATTTGTCATCTTTAGAGACAGTCTTACAGGCTTCATTGCGATGCTCGGCACGACACCTCTGATGCTTGCGGTCCTCTTTGGAACTGCTCAAAACATCATGAGTAAGTCTGCGAAGTACTCTCTGTTTGATCCTACTAAAGAGATGGCTTACATCCCTCTTGACCAAGAGTCAAAGGTTAAAGGAAAAGCTGCCATTGACGTTGTCGGCGCTCGTTTAGGAAAATCAGGCGGCTCTCTGATCCAACAGGTTCTGATGGTCGGTTTTGGTTCCTTAGCTGTGATCACACCGTACATTGCAGGGATCCTCTTCTTCATCATCTTCGCATGGATCTTCTCTGCTGGTGCGTTAGCTAAGAGATTCTCAAAGCTCACTCAAGAAAGAGAAGAGCAAGCGAAAGCTGCTGCAGAAATCTCTGCTGATACCGCATCAAAAGGTGCAGTACACCAAGGCGTCACAAGCTAATTGAACAATTGGCGAGACCTCTTGAAATGATAAACCCCTTCTCCGGGAAACCGGAGAAGGGGTTTTTTTATTTGTTGTTAAGGGAAGTCAAGAGCGTCATCTTCTGAAGGCGGATCTGGTAAAGCTGGAATTTGAGCTGGTTCTGCAACCACTTTCTGATAATGGAAAAGGTAACCGAGTCTCATGGCGCCTATTGCAGTTGCTTCAGAAACACGATCCACAGTCTCGTCATCACAACGCCACCACTGATCCCCTTTTTTCACGTAAGCGATGTAGTGACCAAAATCAAGTGCTCCCGAATGGACATTAAACCCGCGGCATTCGTATGGGCCAACATTCCGGTCTACAGAAGCACCCTCAGGTAGAACGAGCTGAGGCGGCACATCAAATTCTTGGTGAGTCACTGCCGCGCGCCCAGTACCACTACGATCAACCTTATGGTAAAACCGCTGAAGCTGTATGAGCATATCATCTGGAGCTGCTTGGAATTGGTTTTGCAACTCAAAACCACCTTCCGCCTGCTGAGGTGCAAAATACGCATCGAACACCCTTTCAAATGTTGGGTTCCTCTCATGCGTCCCTGCAATCGGAAGAGCAATTAATCCTGGGTTAGGATGCCTCGCATCTGCACCAACCAATCGGTGTGGAGAGGCAGCTCCTGTGAACAAGAGACTAAACGCATCAGCCGCATCCTCTTGACGATCTCTTGAGATCTGAGGATGAGCATCTTGAAGCTCAGTGCGCACCGCTGTCGTTCCACTTTTTAAACGCGAGCGTCCTTTGAGCTGCCGATCACCATAATCTTCTACCAATTGATGAATCGCAGGATTAAATCCTGCAACCCGCCCTAAGAGCCCTGGCGCATTTAACAGCATCTGCATCGCGGAATTTAACCAGCAATCAGAGCCCGATTGGTTCTGCAGTCCAACAGCTCGGTGAGCAGGTTCGAGAGGCTCTGCCCTACCCAAATCGAGGTAAACATAAGAGCTTCTTGCCGAAGAGCCTCTATCTGAGCGATCGGAATGATGGGAACGGTGACGGCGGCGGTGACGGCGGCGGTGACGGCGGTGGTGACGATGGGAAGAACCATGCCGCTTTCGTTTCTTCGTCTCTGGCTCAGCCGGCTTTTCCACAGGCTTTTCAGTCTCAGTGCTCCCACTCCAACAAAAATAAGTTCCGGCAACAGCAGCAACGGCCACCCCCGCTAAACCACACAAGCCAATCGGAGTAAAGATGACAGAACAGGTAATTGTTGCAGCTAAGCCCGCAACCGCAACCGCGATGAGCACGCCGCCACCAATGACCTTTAGATTGATCTTTTCATCCGTTGTGCTTAATGGCTTAACATCTTTTTGCTTCAAGAACTGGTCGAGCCCCTGTAAGTTAACAGAATGAACTTTACCCATATTAATGATCTCCTTATGTTTCATTGCACATATTTTATATCGTTTAACTCATAAACTCAAGTAAATTAATTCATTAGCTTCGCCGTAAAAAATTGAATTGCCAATTTTTTCTTGCGCTCAAACCCCTCATATATTATGTTTAAGTCTAATTAAGAGCCATGTGCGCTCATAAATGGAGGATAAGTCAATGAACCCCTGTGAGTTAAGTCGACTGTGTCAGACAAAACGGATCACAATTTCCCCTCTCTCTTCCTTTCATTCGTTTTCTCATCACGGACATTCGTCCAAGTAATCTTTTTTTTAGTTTAGTTGTTCCTATTTCTTGGCGCTAAACGCTTAAGAATTTTTAAATTATTTTTTATATTGGAGTTTTTTGTATGCGTCTATTCATCTGGATTGCGTCTGCGTATTCATTTATTTTCTCTCCTATTCTGAAAGGAGAAGAAAAACCACTGATCGTCGGCACCACCTCTGGGTATGCCCCTTATGTGAGCCTCAATTCCCAAGGGGACTATGAAGGCTTTGACAAGGGGCAATTGTGGCAAGCCAGGATATGGGATTTGCAGCTAAGGTCTTAGACCTCGCCTATTTTTTAGAAGATGGTAAACTCTGCGAGTCGTTTGATGCTTTAGATGGCCCAAACCTCCCTGTTCCCTTTAAGCTACAGAGGTTCTTGCAATGTTTCCCTTAAATAGACTAATATTCACTCATCATTTCTACAGAGAATTAAACTATTTTATATGAAAGACACTCTTCCGTACGACATCAAGCAGATCCGTAATTTTTCAATCATCGCCCACATCGACCACGGCAAGTCCACGATTGCGGACAGACTGCTCGAGCTGACCGGCGCTATTGCAGCGCGCGATATGCAAGAGCAAGTGCTCGATGCGATGGACTTAGAAAGGGAGAGGGGAATTACCATCAAAGCCCATCCCGTGACGATGTACTATCATGCTGATGATGGGAAGATCTATCAAATTAATTTCATCGATACTCCTGGTCACGTCGATTTCACCTATGAAGTTTCCAGGTCGCTTGCCGCCTGTGAAGGAGCTCTACTTGTCGTCGATGCTGTTCAGGGGGTGCAAGCGCAAAGTCTTGCAAACGTCCACCTCGCCATTGAGCGCAACTTAGAGATTGTCCCAATCATCAATAAAATTGATCTACCTTCTGCCGACGTCGAGGGGGTCAAACAACAGATCGAAGATGTGATCGGACTTGACACCTCCGATGCGATTCAATGCTCTGCAAAAACAGGGATTGGGATCAAAGATATTATGGAACGGATCCTAATCTCTGTTCCCCATCCAGCTGAATCTGAAGATGATGTTCTGCGCGCTCTTGTCTTTGACTCTCATTACGACCCCTACCGCGGCGTTATGGTCTACATTCGTGTGATTTCAGGCGAAATCCGCAAAAAAACACAGATCTTGATGATGGCGACAGGAAAAACATTCGACGTCCTGGACGTGGGAATCTTCTCTCCTTCCGAAGTTTCAGTTGAAGCTTTGCGACCGGGCGAAGTAGGGTATCTCTTAGCGAACATCAAAGTGACTTCCGATGTCAAAATTGGAGATACCATTACCTCGACGCGCAAACCAGCCGGGCTTGCACTGCCAGGCTTTCGCACTGTCTCTCCCGTTGTGTATGCGGGGATCTATCCTGTCGACTCTTCAGATTTTGAAACGTTGCGTGATGCACTATTTAAATTTCAGCTCAATGATTCTGCACTCCACGTCGAGCAAGAGAGCAGCATGGCACTCGGCTTTGGATTTAGATGTGGATTTCTTGGCCTGCTCCACTTAGAGATTGTCTTTGAGAGGCTCCAACGAGAGTTTGATCTCGATATCATCACTACAGCCCCGAGCGTCATCTACAAATTTACACTCACTAATGGGACGATGTTAAATATTGATAATGTGGCTCACTTTCCAGATCCAGCTTTAATTGAATACATTGAAGAACCTTGGGTGACAAGCCATATTATGGTTCCCGCTGAATATCTCGGCGCGATCATGAGCCTCGGAATGGAAAAACGGGGAGAGCTTCTCAAAACAGAGACGATCGATGCCAAGCGCCTGCTTCTGACCTATCGACTGCCGCTCAATGAAATCATCACCGACTTCAACGACAAGCTCAAATCGGTCACTAGAGGATATGGATCTTTCGATTACGAATTTGATAAATATGAACTCGGCGACATCGTTAAGCTTGAAATCCGAGTCAATGAAGAGCCGGTTGATGCATTCTCCTGCCTTGTGCACCGCACAAAAGCAGAGGGCAAAGGGCGCGCGATCTGCAAGAAGCTTGTCGATGTGATCCCAATGCAACAGTTTAAAGTTCCAGTTCAAGCTGCCATTGGTGGAAAAATCGTTGCGCGTGAAACCATTCGCGCGATCACAAAAAATGTGACTGCTAAGTGCTACGGCGGTGATATTACGCGGAAACGCAAACTGTGGGAAAAGCAAAAGGAAGGAAAAAAACGGATGAAGGAAATTGGCAAGGTCAATATCCCTCAATCAGCCTTCATGGAAGTTCTCAAAGCGAGCGAGTAAATTCAAAGGCGCACAGAAATCATATGTATTTCTGTGCGCCTTTTCTCCTTACGCGTTATAGGATGTCGAGGTCACATTCCCGCCTGTCCCAGTCCAATTCGTATGGAAGAACTTACCGCGTGGAGCGTCGATGCGTTCATAGGTATGCGCACCAAAATAGTCGCGCTGCGCTTGAATTAAATTCGCAGGCAATTTTCCTGAGCGATATCCATCGAAAAATGCCAAGCTTGTACTAAAACAAGGTGTTGGAATTCCCGCTTGGACTGCAAGGCAGACCACACGGCGCCAACTCTCTTCAGCCCCTTTGATCGCATCATGGAAGTAAGGATCAAAAAGCAGATTTGCAAGATCTGGTTTTTTGTCATAAGCTTTTTTAATGTCATTTAAGAATCTGCTGCGAATGATACAGCCAGCTCGCCACATGAGCGCAATGGAGCCATAATTGAGCTTCCACTTCATCTCTCCTGCAGCTGCTCGCATGAGCATAAAGCCTTGCGCGTAACTGATGATTTTAGAGGCATAGAGAGCTTGACGGATGTCCTCGATCAACTGCTTCCTGTCCCCTTTAAATGTAAACTGTGGCCGTGTAAACACCTCTTCAGCTTGCAGGCGCTCCTCTTTAAGCGAAGATAAGCACCGCGCAAAGACTGACTCAGCAATCAAAGTTACGGGAATTCCCATATCCAAAGCACTGATTCCTGTCCATTTGCCTGTTCCCTTTTGCCCTGCAACATCAAGAATTTTCTCTAAAAGAGGAGATCCGTCGGTATCACGCTGGGTAAAGATATGCGCAGTAATTTCCACAAGGAAACTATTGAGGACTCCCTTATTCCAGTCTGCAAAAATTTCATGAAGCTCCTTTGCATCACATCCAAGCACGTTCTGCAAGAGGAAATAAGCCTCGGCCATCAGCTGCATATCGCCATATTCAATTCCGTTATGAACCATTTTGACATAATGCCCAGCTCCTCCATCTCCGACCCAATCACAACAGGGAAGACCGTCTTCTTCTGCCTTTGCTGAAATCCCTTGAAGAATCGGCTTAACTAAAGGCCAAGCATCTGGATTACCGCCAGGCATGATCGATGGGCCATGGCGCGCGCCCTCTTCCCCGCCAGACACTCCAGTTCCAATGTACAAAATCCCTTTGGCTTTCAGTGCAGCATTGCGCCGTTCTGTATCGGGATAATGGCTATTGCCTCCATCGATGATCACATCCCCCTTTTCTAAAAAAGGAAGACACTCTTCGATCATGTCATCCACTGGGGTTCCAGCTTTGACCATAAACATCACTTTGCGTGGTCGCTTCAACAACTGAAAAAATTCCTTGAGCGTATGAGCCCCAACGACGGATGAGTTCTTAGCAGGTCCCTTTAAAAATTCATCGGTTTTAGCAGGCGTACGGTTAAAAACGGCAACCCGAAAGCCATGGTCGTTCATGTTTAATACGAGATTTTGCCCCATGACAGCAAGTCCAATCAGTCCAATATCCGCAGTTCCTTGGGTCATTTAATCCTCCACGTCTTTAATTTTTATTGAAGTTTAGGGCTTTGCCCCGATAATATGGTTGCCTTATCTGTCCTTGTAGCTCAGGTGGATAGAGCGGTCGCCTCCTAAGCGGCAGGTCGCGCGTTCAACTCGCGCCAAGGACGATGTTAACTTTTTAAATACTTATCAATCCCTTCTGCAATCCCAAGTCCCAAGCGATTAAGATAATTGCGATCCTTGAGACGATTTCGTTCAGCTCCGTTGGTGATGAAGCCCCCTTCAACCAGTACCGCCGGCATCTCTGTTTCTCGAATCACATGAAAATTACCCTGCTTGACACCCCTCGAATGAGCCTCTGTTAAATCAACGACGCGATACAAAATGCAATTGGCAAGACGCTGGGAAGCGCGTGAGCGCCAAGGCTCTGTTCCCCCGTAATAGAACACCTCAATCCCCTTTGCTTCCTCATTGCGTGCTGAATTAAAATGGATGCTAACAAAAAGAACTCCATTCGCCTTATTGGCAATGGATACTCTACGAGGTAGTGAGACATACGCATCTCGATTGCGTGTTAACAACACACGGTAACCCAATTCTTCCAAATGTTTTTTTGTTAGAAGCGTTGCGAGCATGGTCACTTTTTTTTCTTGGAAAGCACGCACCTTTGCCCCCTCATCCGTTCCTCCATGGCCCGCATCGAGAACGATCAGAGGCTTTTGGACAAGAGGCTCGTAGGATTCCCGAGAACTCTCTCCATATGCCGCATTTGTATACGCATTCATAGAAGGACGCTTCCCTGCTGAACTTAACAAGATACACAAGCAGAGACTCAATACAAGATAGAAGGCGCGAAAAAGGCGCATGCGATTTCTCTTGATTCCATGTTATTCAAGGGATGTCTTGATTTAGAGCTTACCAAGAACATCTCCTAAATTTAGGAGGTGAGAGGATTATACTCAAGAAACTTCAAATCTTTTAGTGATGGTGATGCCCACCACCGCCGTGATGGCCTTTATGACCATGATGATCATGGTGGCCTTTGTGTCCATGATGATCATGGCGGTCATGGCGGTCATGATGATCATCGTCATCATGGTGGTGTCTATGGTGCTCTCGACGATGTCCATCCTAATAGTCTTCATTGTCCCAACCGCCGTTATCCCAAAAGAACCCCCCTCCACTTTCGCCAGAACATGCTCCCAGAACAACAAGGCATAAAACTAGACATATCGGATACATCATAAACACGCCCTTTGTGCAACAAGGCGATCATCAAAAGCGATCGTCTCTTGGGAAAAAATTTGGTAAGCTTCGTGCCCTTTTCCAGCAATCAACACACTATCTTGGGGAGTAGCCGTTAGAATCGCGCGCGCGATCGCTTCTTCTCGATCCAAAGAAACCCACGCCTCTGAGGGGCGCACAAATCCACTTAATACCTGACGGATGATTTCCCCTGGCTCTTCATTGCGGGAATTGTCACTTGTAACAATCGCAATATCAGAGAGCGCCTCAGCGATAGCTCCCATCTTAGGCCGCTTCATCGGATCTCGATTTCCCCCACATCCAAACACGGTAATGATTTTACCTGGTGTCATTTCTCTGAGCGTGTAAAGGACATTCTTTAATGCATCATCAGTATGAGCATAATCCACATAGATATTTAATCCTTTTTGGTTCGGAATGCGCTCTAACCGTCCAGGGACATGAGTAAAACACTTAAGCACGTTGACAATGTTCTCCAATAAATAGCCCCTACATAACCCCACACTAATTGCACTCAAGCAATTGTACACATTAAATCTACCAATCAAAGGGCTATGCATCCGCATTCGAGCCCCCTGATAGATCAAATCAAATTGTGCTCCTGCTGACGTTAAAACAATGTTCTCAGCTTTTAAATCGCATGGGGAATCAATCCCGAATCTAAACACAGGAGCTTGACATGTTGCGACCATGCGCGCATGCCAAGGATCATCTGCATTGACAATCGCCTGTGCACCTGCATCTAATGCTGTAAAGAAAGATGCCTTGACAGCTGCATATGCTTCCATCGTTTGATGATAATCGAGATGATCTTGAGTCAAATTAGTAAAAAGCGCGATGTCAAATTCAACCAAGCGGACTCTCCCCTGGTGAACTCCATGCGAAGTCACCTCCATGACACAACTATCACACCCGTTAAGCACCATCTCATGGAACAGTTTGTTTACAGTAATCACATCGGGAGTATTTTGAGGAGCGGGAAAGGTGTGTTTCCCAACAATCCGCTCAATCGAGCCGATCAATCCACACGAGCTGCCAAACAAATGTTTTACAAGATAGGATGTTGTCGTTTTTCCATTAGTTCCCGTAATTCCAATCAAAAAGAGATGTTGATCAGGAGAATTGTAAAACCGACGCGCAAGGAGCGCTTCGCTTGCGGGAACATCGGAGGAAATCAGCTGAACCACATGTGGAAAAAAAGGGTCATACAAATCGGTCAGGATGGCCGTTGCTCCTGCCGCAATCGCATCTGGAATCCGTTTTGCGCCATCATGTGTTAATCCTTTTTTGGCAACAAATAGATTTCCCGGTGCCACAAGACGGGAATCATTGCAAATGCCCGTGATTTCAGGATCTTTAGCCCCTCGAATGATCACTCCTGGAATCTCTTTAAGAAGTTTTTTAAGTTTAATCATGGATTCCACTGCTGATAGAGTTCTTTTAATCGCTTTGCTTCTTGGACCCAATCTGCCTTCTCTTCATTGCGGCGGGGATCTCCTGGTGGGTATCCATAGGGATCATCAGGCTCAACTCCAAGGTACTGCAATGTACGCTGCCCAATTTCGCCAAAAGCTGGCGCAGCGCATTTACTACCTAGCTGGTTGCGGCCAACACCGGGGATGTATTTATACTCTGGGTCATCGATTGCAATAAGCAAAATAAATTCAGGATTTTTAACAGGTGCAAATCCAATAAACGTCGAAATATGATCCCGTTTGGAGTAAGCCCCGTTGACGATCTTTTCCGTTGTTCCTGTTTTTCCCACCTCAGTATACCCATGGATATCCCCTTTTGAAGAAGCTCCCCCTGGCTTTGTGACATATTTCAAAGCGCTAACAACTTCATCGACGATTTCTTTCTCCAAGACCCGAGGAAATGCTTGTACTCTTTCCGGGCGGGTATTGTCAAGAAGGATCTCCTCTGAACCATCCCTATGTGTGCGAACCACTTTGCGAACCAAAGTCGGCCTGACATCGTAGCCTCCATTGGCTAAAACCCCCCAGCTGCGCATCAACTGTAAACTATTGACCAACAGATTGTGTCCAAAAGCTAATGAAAATGGAGTCGGAACCGACCATTCCAGTGCTCCATTGGGATGCATTTTTCCAGGAGTTGGCACCAATCCTGGACTCTCAGAGGGCAACTCGATCCCCGTCTTATGTCCAAATCCAAAAATATCGGTCAAAGCATTGCGATACCACTCATCCCCTAATTGTTCAATGATGCGTTGAACTAACCGCGCCATGTAAATATTAGATGACTTTTGCAGTGCCATTGCCATGTTTAAATAGCCGTGAGAACTCACATCAGAAATGGGTTTGCGTCTTCCTGGAAACGCCCCATTGCGACAAGCGATCTTTTCATTTGGAGAAAAGAGAGGTTTTTTCCCTCTCGCAATTAATTCTCGATTTGCCTTTAACGCGATTGCAGCCGTCAATGGCTTCATCGTCGAACCTGGTTCAAATGGATCTGTCAGAGCTGGATTTCCTGTTTGCGGCTTCAACTTAGGATCATTAAAGTACTTTCGATAATTTCCTGGCTCAAATCCTGGATATTGAGCCATGGCAAAAATCTCTCCCGTTCTCGGATGCATTAAAATAGCCCATCCCTGTTTTGCATGGGCATTTTTAACTGCTTTCTCAATTTCCTCTTCTGCGACAGCTTGCAAGTAGTGATTAATCGTGAGATACACATCGGCCCCATCTTCAGGCAAAGAGAGAATTTGCCCGGTTTCAAGAGGATGGCGCGGCGAGCGGAGCAATTGGCGCTTACCCTCCTTTCCTTGGAGAACACGATCAAAAATCAACTCAAGACCTCCCGTTGGAATACTCTGATTGCTACGCGAGTCTTTCTCTTCCCGAACTGTATGCAGCACCTGGCCAAGAAGTTTTCCAAATGGGTACGATCGCTTGTAATCTTGAACAAAAAATAAAGCATTCCGAGGAATTTTTTTCTGGCGCGCAAAGGCAAACCACCAATCAGAGATCGCATCGCGCCTCTCTTTACTCATCCACATGATCAGCTTCCGCGACCTGCTCTGCTTATCAAACTGCGAGCGCAATTTTAAAAAATCCCCTTCATTTAACCCTAGAAACCCTTGCAATTTTTTGGCAATCTCTTCCCGCGTCTCTGCAGGAAGGCTCTTGGGATCTGCAAACAGATGGAATTTGGGAACGTCCGTTACAAACGCCTGAGGCATTTCAGGATGCCCAGGCTTGAGCGCCGTATTAGAATAAAATAGCCCCCGTTTAAAAGGCTCAATGACAACAAGCTGATGTTGAATTCTCGCTTGCCGCGCCCATTTTTCCCCTTCGACAATCTGAATGTTGAAAAATTGGATAATCAATAGACAAAACAGAACAAAGACGCTCAATGCGACCCAGACTAACCGTTTGCGCGCTGCCGGAGATAAGGCTCCAGACATAATCTATGGTGCAACTCCCATCGCAAGAGTGGATTTAGATTGACGGACAACAGATTCCCCTTTCTCCCCAACTGGAAGGTGCAGTGCAATCCCTTCAGAGACCTGCATAATCTGCTTCATCAAGGGGTGTTTCAAGTGGGAATATTCACTGTGAGCCAAGAGCTCCATCAAGTGTTGGGGACTTTCAAAAAGATCAATTTCAAATTGCAAACGAACATCTTCTTCTTTTAAGTCTTTCACTTCTTTGGCTACTACAGGAATGCAAAGGCGCAGACGAGTCAATTCATTCTGCTTGTCAAGGTAAGAATACAGACACAACCCGAAAGCACAAATGCAGATCAAGGTGCGTGTCATGATTCCTTTGCTCATTTTTAAGCCTTTAAATTCTCTCTGCAAAACGCAACTTTGCGCTTCTTGATCTTGGGTTTAAACGGATCTCTTTCATCGTAGGCGCAATCGGTTTTTTCGTGAGCAATTTCAAAAATGGCAACGGTGCATTTTTGTCATGTTTAGAAGGGCGCGCTGAAGCTTGCTTGAAAATGTTCTTCACAATGCGATCTTCTAAGCTATGAAAACTAATCACTCCAATTTTTCCGCCAGGTGCAAGCATCTGAATCGCCTTTGAAATCCCCTCAGCAATCACTTCAAGCTCTCGATTTACACAAATCCTTAAAGCTTGAAAAATCAACGTTGCAGGATGCCATTTGCCTTTTAGAGGAGTTTTTAGAGCATCTGAAATCACTTGTGCCAGCTCAGTTGTAGTCTCGAATTTCTTTTTTCGACGAGAATCTACGATAGCCTTAGCTGCACGTTTCCATCTAGGCTCCTCTCCATAATCGCGAAAAATTTCACCAAGATCCCCCTCTGACCAAGAATTAACCACTTCTTTAGCAGTTAGCTCCGAAGTGGGATCCATACGCATATCAAGAGGTCCTTCTTTTGAAAAACTAAACCCTTTATATCCTTTATCTAATTGCATAGACGAAACTCCCAGGTCAAAAAAAAACCATCGACCGAATTGATTTTCCGTTCTTTAAGTAACTGATCCAACTGGGAGAAATTCCCATGGATTAGCTCAACTTTATCTTTCCAGGGCTCCAATGTCTTTTCTGCAATCGTTAACGCTTCTGGATCGACATCACAGCCTAAATACCTTTTAATTTCTGGGTGAGCCTGCAAAAACGCTTTCGAATGGCCACCAGCTCCCACTGTTCCTTCAAAAAAGACATGAATCTTTTGATCTGCAAAGAAGGAAAGCGCTTCCGCCTCTAGGACAGAAATATGTTCTTTTTTGCTTTCATTCTTCATCGCAGCACTCCTCTTCTTCATCTGCAAGAAGGGCAAATGCCTCTTCTGTTAATTTTGAGAGATTGAGCTCAGGATCTTTGCCAGACATCAGCGTCTCTAATTGAGACTCATACTGCTCCTTTGGCCAGATTTCGATCTTATTCAAGACCCCGGCAATTACAATTTCAGTCTTAATTCCCACTGCTTTTTTTAAGATTGGAGGAATATTGATCCGTCCAACCTTATCACAGGTTGTTTGGTGAAGCGTTGAGAAAAACAGCGTAAAAAACTTCTGGTATTTACCCAAATGCTGCTTCGATTGGAATTTCTTTACGATCTTCTCAATATCACTCTGGCGATAGATCGTCAGACATCCGCCTAATCCAAGACCTAAACTAAACTCCAGTTTTCCCTGCTCGACAAGACCAAAGCGCATCTCTTGAGGAAGAACAAAGCGTCCTTTCTCATCGAGTCTCGCGGAGGTTGAGCCACTGAAGAAAAATTGAGTCATAACCTAAAATCCGGGTATTTTCCCACTATTTCCCACAATTTAACACCAGACCCATAACCACGCAATCTTTTTTCTAATTCCACCCCCCAAATCACCCCCCATTTCCCCAGAAAATCATTCCCTTATCTCTTTCATTTTCAAGATATTGCGAACTTTCGAGAAAAAAAGTGGGAATTAGTGGGAATTGATCCCAAAAACCCATCATCCAATCTTTTTGAGGAAATAATTTATTGATTAATTAACGCAAGGGTGGCAAATGATCTTTTTACTATTAGTTTCAAGGAGGTCAGATGCCGCCGCGCACCATTGATAACCTAGGAAGGGAAGCTTCCACCCGTTGGGCTGAAGATCAAAAGTATATCGACGAAAAACTTGTCAAAGAGGCAAGAGGGATCCAGACTCAAACAGAGATCGAAGTCACCCTCCCCTCATTTCCCTCTGAACTCGACTCTCTGGTTCACTCCCAACCCACCTATTTAACCTGGGCTCTTTTCGTCATGCCGCTACGTTATAATGAACAAAAAAAGAGGCTTTTTACCTTTCAACTTGTCCCATCACTCGGATCAGATGAAAAAAAAGAATCGCAAGCTCAAAAAATTTTAGCAAAGCTCCGCTCCCTCGCTGACAAAAGAAAAGAACAGGGAGAAAAAGAAAGAGATAAAAACCAAAAACAGAAGTGGCAAGAGGAAAAAGAAATAGAGGAAGAAGAAAAAGAGAAAAAAACTTTGATCTCTCTCTTAGATACAATTGCTACTTATGATAAGTTTCTAGTTGATATCAATTCCCGTAGAAGTCAGTATCAGAAAGGGTAATTTATAAGCTCGACTTTGTACATTTTTAGCCCGACTGCCTCGGTCCATTTGTTTTCTGAGGCGTTTACTTAAGCGGGACGGGGTTAAAAACCCCTTCCCGCTTAAATAAATCGACTAGTTTGGCTTTGAGGCCAAACGTCAGGGAACAAATGGGCAAGGCAGTCGGGCTAAAAATGTGCAAAGTCGAGATAAGGATCATGATATGAGTAATGTCGAATGGCTTTCAATCTTAGGATGGGGAACTGACGAACTCGAAGACCTCCGGTTTGTCGGCTACTCCTATATTAAGCAAGGCAAGTACGATATTGCCACGACTTTTTTTGAATCGCTAGTTGTCTTGAATCCAAACTCGTTTTACGACCTACAAACTCTCGGAGCTCTCTACCTTCAGAAAGGCAACAATCTGATGGCCCTTAATTATATAGAGAAAGCGCTGAAAATCGACCCTACACACATCCCCACGCTTCTCAATCGCACAAAGGTCCTCTTTGCTCTCGGTTACAAAAAGCAAGCTCTCGCTCAAGCGCGCATGCTTGAAAAGAGCTCTGACGAAGAAATTTCAAACCAAGCCCAAGCGCTAATCCTCGCCCATTCACAGTGAGGCTCAACGGGTTAGCATGACAGGAAGAATTGTGTTGCGAGCTTTACGAACGCAATGTTAAGGTGACGTCATCAACACACATCTATATATAGGCTGACCACAGGGCTTTATGTTAACGCGCACTCCTCAAGATACGTGGATCCAATTTCTAGAATATATCGAAGAGCGCTGCTCTGCAGCGGAATTTGAAAATTGGTTTTCAGATATCCGTGTACTCAATAGCACAACCGATGAGCTGCATCTCGAGGTCCCAAATATTTTCGTCCAAGAATATATCCTCGATAACTACAAAAAAGATCTCGCTGTTTTTTTTCCGATCAAGTCAACTGGAAAGCTCGCTATCCAGTTCACAATTGCTGAGCTTAAGAAAAAAACGACAGCTCCCCTTCCTCCTGTACAAGATTCTCCTGCACCAGAACCGATCATTGCCGGCCATCCAGAACTGAAGCTCAACAGCTTTTACACCTTTAATAACTTCATTGAAGGGCCTGCGAACCAGTTTGTCAAATCTGCTGCAATTGGCGTCGCCTCGCGTCCAGGAAAATCCTATAACCCGCTCTTTATCCACGGCGGCGTTGGCCTCGGTAAAACGCATCTCCTGCACGCTATTGGCCACCATATCAAAGACCACCATAAAAAACTTCGCGTCCAATGCATTACCACCGAAGGATTCATTAACGACCTTGTCGATAACCTGCGCAATAAGTCGATGGATCGGATGAAACGATACTACAGATCTCTAGATGTCCTTCTCGTGGATGACATCCAATTCCTACAAAGCCGATTGAACTTCGAAGAAGAATTTTGCAATACCTTCGAGAGCTTGATCAATCAGAACAAACAAATTGTCATTGCAAGCGACAAACCACCGGGACAACTCAAACTCTCTGAACGGATGATTGCCCGCATGGAATGGGGACTTGTCGCCAATGTCGGCATGCCTGATCTAGAAACGCGCGTCGCCATTCTCCAGCACAAAGCAGAACTAAAAGGATTTCGCATCCCTCAAAAAGTCGCATTTTTCATTGCAGAACATATCTACCATAATGTGCGACAGCTTGAAGGTGCAATCAACCGACTGAGCGCCTATTGCCGCATGATGAATTTGGATGCAACTGAAGAGGTTGTCGAAAAAACATTAAGCGAACTCTTCCAATACAACCCTCAAAAGCGGATTTCGGTCGAAAACATCCTCAAAAGCGTATCGACCATGTTTGATGTCCGCGTCAGCGATCTTAAGAGCACTTCCCGTTCCAAAGAAATTGCCTTTCCTCGCCAAGTTGCCATGTATCTTGCAAAGGAACTCATCAATGATTCACTCATGAAACTCAGCTCTGCATTTGGTGGCAAAACCCACTCAACACTCTTGCATGCATGGAAAAAAATTGCCGGCCAACTTGAAAAAGACGAGATGCTCCGCAGACAAGTCGACATGGCGCGCCGCAATCTCGAAGCTTAAAAACTAATTGCTTAAATTCATTTATTAATTCTATGATTTTTCCTTAAGCCACTCTTGGCAAGGAGGAATCATGGCATTCAGCTTACGCTATTTGACTGCATTCTTGTTGACCGTCGCACTTATTTCTCCAAAGACAATAATCGCAATAGCTCCGCAAAGCCCCGTAATTAATCAAGCTTTAATCCAGCTCAATCAATATGCTCAAATTCAAGCGCAACTCAACATCCAACATCCAGACATTGCATATGGAATGAGAAAAGCGCTGATCATGGCGCAGCTTCTTCTCCCCTCAAGCGGACAATTAAACCTCGATTTAATCCCTCAAATCAAACAACATTTTACAACAGGATTTCCCGGTGAATATGAAATCAACAAGCTCTTCGAACAGCTCGATTCATCGTGGCAGCCATTCTTTGATCAAATTAAGGCCCCACAAGATCCCACATGCGTAAGCAACATCACCTTGCGCGCATTATTTGGGCTGCCACCAGCACAGCCAATCACCGATTACCACGCAAAAATTGCAGTTCTCTCAGCCATGCTAGCCCCGTATAATCAAGGTCCTGTCGGCAACTGCTTTGCGGTTAGTATTGTGCTTCGAGATCACAATGTATTTTTCAAACACGCTGCAAAAGACTACAGAGCGATTCTTAAAAAAGGGTATCTAGTGCGCACGGTAGATCAAGTCACCGATCAATTTTTCTATCTCCCCCAGTTAGCAGACCCGGACAAACACCGACCCTTTATCCTCAATGCATCAGGAACGATCTCTAATACCCCATATACCCTCTTAGAAGCCCCTGGATTTCTTGTTGCTCGCGCCGTCATGGGTGGAGATGATCGCAGCTGCTCCCTCCCGAATCTGATGCGCCTTCTTAATCCCACCGCTCAAAAACAAATCCAAATGACCCCTTTCCAAGTCATCCGCACGATGGCTTCCTTAATTGCCCCCGGTGCAACTCCGAGCAATCTCGACGCCTTAACCCTTCATGGCGCTTATGCATTTGGCAGCTTAACTAACAATCCAGTCTTGCGGGCCGTTGAATCTGCCTTTGCAGGGATGGCAAAAGTACGCAGCACAGATCCCACTCGAGCAAGCATCAATAACTGCATTGCTCAAGCACTTAATATCCCGTGGAAACAAGTTCAAACACTCCCCGGCGCAGCTAAATTCGCGCAAAACTTTCTCAAGCTATTTAATAACTCTTACCGATTGATCTATAATCTCGATATCCCCTTATCCGCTGTCTCTGCTGACGGAAGCTCTACAAACGGAGGCTTTCAACTCTATAAGAGAGACTCGAAAGCCCCAGAGACAGTTGGGGCAAAAGTATCAACGCCACAAGAATTAAGACAGCTTGCCATCGATGTCATTACAACCACAGCTATGGCAACACAGACACCCGAAATTGGCAATGCTCTGATTGCATATGCCAACATGGATCCCTTTCTAAAGAATGCCCTGTGGGCATTTGATCGTGCAAATCAAACAGAACCTGATCCTATCCGCAACTACCTTAAGCTTGCAAGAACCCCAATGCAAAGCTGTGATGGGGATGATCCTTTTGAAGTCGATGACATCGAAACAAAAACAAATGATGCAGTTAATGTTGTCAGCTACATTCCGAAACATGCAACCGACCTCATTTCTTGGTGTCTCACTCTTGCGATGAATACCCCCCTTGATATGGCACCAATGGCAAGTCCCCAGCATGCCTTTAATTTTATGCCTAAAAATCCCGATCTCATCAATTTTCTAAACAGTAAAGCAGCTCCCAGCCTGTGGATCCACAAGACCCTCGTCATTCCTGGCATGCAAGTCGCCACAAGAACCATCGATTCCGCCACCCAACTCAAGCTTTCACAAGCCATGTGGCAGCTCATTTCCAAAGCTTTCCCAAATACCTCTCGGTATCAACAATTGATCACCTCCCTTTCGAAAACAAAGATGAATATCCAAGCATACAGTCAAAAACTCATCGATGGGATCAATCAGCTCCTTGGCTCAAGTCCAGCTCAAGCACAACGGATCGCCCAAGCATTTGATTCAACCCTCCTCCAGTGCCTCTCTCCCCTCGACCAGGCAATTTTGGGGCAATCAGCAATCAAATTCGCATTTACGAATTGGAATGAAGGCTTAAAAGATATCTACTTTTGCGTTTATTTCAATCCCAGAACGGGACAAATTTCTTTCGGAACTATCTTGGAAGATAAAACACAGCTCAGGTCAATGGATGAGGCCGCATGGGTCAACAGCCAACAATGGCACGTTGATCTCTCAAACAGCGTTCCCATGCATTTGGACTGATGTGAAAATCCCTGGGGTTGCGACGCAGCTAAAACAGCAAGAAATTTAAAGGACTGATTCAAATCCGGGGCTTTGAATCAGTCCCTTAAGGGGGCTTCTCGAACACCCCGTGAACGCGTACTTAATATGTACATAAATTGCCCGAATGAATAAAAAATAATTCAATTCTGAGAAAGCTCGAACTCGGAAATATCAGCTCTTGGTGGAGTTAATAATCTAGTTTCGTTAAAGATGCGTTGGAAATGATCTTCGTCCCCTGTATCCGTAGTCGCTGAAGGAGTCATTCCACTAGCAAGGGCAATCGCCCAAATATAAGGACCCTTTAACACTTGACAACTCTCACAACAGCTCGTGTGTGAAAATGGGTAGTGCTGAATTGCAGAATCACCAGGATTTAGAAGATTAAATGTTGATGGCACATAAAAAATTTTTCTAAACGTTTTTAACTTAGCATCTATCTCCTCATAAACATCACTTTCTAATTTTATAAAGAATTCAGAAACCACCTTTTTAAAACTAATAAAATCGTTGTCCTTCGAAACATTTAAATATTTATACAGTTTTCTGTTGACATATGGATTACCATATTTTTTAGCAAAAATTGATAAAATCTTAACAAATCTGCAATTAACATTACTTAATTTAACTGACAAGTTCCTTTTACATGCGTCGTTAAGTGAAGTGATGTTTTGAGATGTTTGTATTATTTCAGAACATTCTTTTTCAAGAAGATTAATAAAGTTTCTGAGGTTTTTTAACTGTCCTTGATGCAGTTCTATTTTAACAAGCTTTCTATCTATCTTTTTGGCCGCAGCGATTAGCAAGGCTAATTGATTTTTAAAGGAATACGATCCAATTACGTTTTCAGAATCACTCATTTCAGAAGGAATATGATCAAGTGGAGCATTCCACTGTGAAAGTTTTGGGGGATGAATTTTTATCTCACCGATAACTTTAATTTGTGTAATGCCGGTCTCTTTTGCAAATAAGAATTGTCTGGCAATCTCAGAAAAAACTTTTTTTTCAGCACATTTTCTTTGGGTGTGCCTTATTTTATTTTTGCTTCCAAGCAACAATTTATATAAGTTTGCAAAACCACCTATCCTATCTACAAATCGAAAATGCGTGCTAGATGCAATATACGTATCGATAAATTGCCTGATTTTGCCAATAAAAGGACCTCTGTCATCTTCATGTTCATCACCTGAAAGACCAACAAAACAGATGTCCCCCCCTCCCCCAGTTGAATATGTAATTTTACAAAATAAAAAGATAAAACATCTTGAAGAAGAATGATTTCTCTGCTCTGAATGCTTTTGAAGGCGGATGATTATATTCTCAACTAGTTCTTTGCATATTATGGCATTTTTTTCTACTGTCGATTCCTCTAATGAGAGAGTCTCATTATCTGATGAAATTAAATCATTGATTATATGCAACAGACGAGTTAATTGAGACAACAACTCTTGGGGAGAATTAAAATTGTCGACAGAAAACTTAATATCTAATTTTCGCAACGCAGATAAAAGTTCTACAAAGTTAGAATTACTTCGATTTAAAAATGATTTTAAAGATCCCAAAAGTGCATCCTGGTAAAACAAAGAAGAAAAGCTATTATCATAAAACATTTTTCTAATACATGTTTCTGCAATTTCGCTACTAACTGGGTTTGTTATAAAAATTGATCTGTTGTCTCGCGCAATCACATCAGCAAGGCTAGGAAAGTGCCCAACTAATCCTAAATATACAGAAGAGGAATCACATGATGTGCTAGAACAAGAAGC
>CAYWSY010000015.1:0-29195 GCA_964461105.1 uncultured bacterium | reverse complement strand
GACGTGTCAGTGTAAAGCTGTTTGCTTAGCTTTGCATAGATTTTTTTGAGCGGCAGGGAATCGTAAATCAGAGCGGTTCCCGTAAGGAAGTAACCCAACGATGTGCCCAGAATCGTCATATAAAAAGAGCGTTTACGTCCATAACGATCGGAGAATTGCCCGATCAGGGGGGATCCCAAACATTGTGCAACAGGAAAAGCTCCAAGAAGAATGCCTAAGGAAGCTAAGCGTGAGAGTAGCGTCGGTGCTGTAGAAAAGAGATCGGCATTGATATTCAATATTAAAGGAGTGAGAATGGGATAGATGAGGGCAAGACCAAAGTTGTCGAGGAAGTAGGTCAACAGGATGGGGATGAGTGAGCGGTTTTTGGAGTGCATGATTCCGCGGTATAACATAAAACGAATATTTAAGTGATGGATTCCGATTCAGAAAAAAAAAGAATGCTGGAGCGTCTTGAGCAGGTGCGCGCATTTCTTATGCGCCGCTTGAAAAAACTCCATGCGCGTTTGTTGCACCACAGAGCAGATCTTGCAAGCGGATCTACTTGGGAGAGAGAAACCCATTTAGCTGAGCTGCTAAAGGGGCAATTTTTGAGATTAAAACGGGGAATGAAAGCGATTGAGGTGGAAGATTGGGAGTGTCCAGGCGAGAAGATCATGCTTTCTTTAGACCCTCTTCTAGAGCCAGAGGAGCAACTCAAATCCCGTTTTAAAGCGTGCCGTAAACTCAAGCGTAGATATATAGCTGCCACCGAGTTAATTGCATCAGCGGAAGCAGAAATTACTTTGATGCAATCCGCTTTAGCCGAAGTGCCATTGATTGTAGATCTTGAAGCGTTGCAGGCGTTTGAAAAAAAAGTGGGTTTTGTGAAGCCTGCGAGAGTTGCGCCCAAACAAGAGATTGAAAAAAAACATCCCTTTAGAGAATTCACCACGCTTAAGGGAAGAATCATTTATGTGGGTAAAAAAGATACGGACAACGAGAAGCTGACTTTTTCATTTGCCAGGGGATTGGATTTATGGTTCCATGCGTCCAACACGCCAGGCTCTCATGTGGTTTTACGGGTTTCAAAGGATGATCCAATGGATGAGGATTCAGTTCAAGATGCGCTGCAGCTCGCTCTTTATTTTAGTAAAGCTCGCAAAAGGGGTCAGGATGATGTGGTGATGACCGAATGCAAGTATCTCAATAAGGTGCGTGGTGGGCATCCCGGCCAGGTCACGCTCAGTCGTCACAAGACGATTTTTGTGAAGTTGGATCCCAAGCGATTGCAGCGATTGTTAAATAAATTGCTTTGATTTTTTTTAGTAAAATAATTATGTCTTGATGAAAGCAGTGTGCAAACAAGAATATAGGACATAGAGATGATTGGTCATATGAGCTTTAAAATGTGCTGTTCCCTTTTATGTTTTAGTGCAATGGTTATCCCTTTTGCTTCACTCAAATCTGTTGATCTAGAGTGTACGCTGAGTGACGGAGAGGCTAATGAGGGCATCGACTACACGGATCAGCTTCTAGTGGTTGCATCTTCTAATGATCTTAATGAGAGTCAAGATGGCCAAGAAGAGTCACAGGATGATAAGTCTGATCCCCAAGCAGATGTCTTGAATGACGCTAGTAAAGCTGTTCCTAGTGTAGGCACTAGCGAGCAAACCCTTTTTCAAAAGAAAGAAAGTCAACAGACTCAAAACTGCAGTTCTCAAGTGCATACGATGCGTGTGGGCGTTCGACACATTGAAGGGGGGGGGATTGGCTATAACAAAGGGTATACCACAATCGAGGGCTTTTTTGCTCCTGGTCGTGAGACTTCCCTCATCATGCCATTTGTTGATTTGCGAGGCCACGTCTTTGATGATGGCAAGATGGCTGCTAATGCGGGGACGGGATTAAGGAAAATGTGGGGTGAGAGGATTTATGGGATTAACTCTTATTATGACTACCGTAACACTCATAGGCGGCATTATAACCAAGTTTCCTTAGGTCTTGAGACACTTGGATCTAGATGGGATTTTCGGATCAATGGGTATCTTCCTGTTGGAAAAAAAATGAGCTCTGCTTATCGCTCTCGCTTTAACCATTTTTCCGGACATTCGATGTATATCAGCTCGAGGTATGAGTTTGCTATGAAGGGGTTAGATGCTGAGGCGGGCATTCACTTTGGACATACAAGAAATTTTGACTTTTATGCAGCGGCTGGACCCTATTATTTCATTGGTGAGCTTGGGAATCATGCTTGGGGAGGTAAAGCACGACTCTCTTTTAGCTTCAAAGATTACATCACAATTGAAGTGAGTGATTCTTACGATCAGGTCTTTAAGAACAACTTTCAAGGGCAGATTACATTTAGCTACCCCTTTGGTCCGAAGCTTAAAAGTAAAAAGCAAGGGCGTTCTTGCTCTTTTGCGCGCAGCTTAGAACACAGAATGGTGCAGCCGGTAGGCAGAGAAGAGATCGTCGTTGTTAATCGCCATCGCAAAAATAGTGTCGCTATCGATCCGAACACAGGAAAACCATATGTGTTTTGGTTTGTAAATAATTTGAGCAGTTCAAGTGGAACCTTTGAATCTCCTTTCTCAACATTGATGGCAGCTCAGCTCGCTTCTTCACCCTCTGATGTGATTTATGTTTACCCTGGAGATGGAACAACAACGGGATTAGCTACAATTACCCTTCAAGACCAGCAAAAATTGCTGGGAACTGGAATTACACAGAGACTGGCAACGACATTTGGCACCATCTCTGTTCCAGCTCACTCCGCGACGCTCCCGTTAATTGGAGGTGGACTTGCAGGCAGTTACATCGTTTGTGCAAATGGAAATGAAATATCCGGCATCGCTTCTACGATTCCTGCTGGCGCGATTGGATCAACACGTATTGTTAATTCTGTAGGGGTTACCGATGCGCTCATTCAAAATAACGTATTTACGATGAATATTGCTACATCTGTTGAGTTAACGAATTGTGATGGCTCTATTATTGTTAGAAACAATGCGTTTAATTACGATAGCCTTGGTGTCAATTCAGCAAGTGGTGTTGTGATCTCGAGCAGCATTGATACTCAAGGGGAATTTTTAATTGCGAATAACGTCTTTACAGGTCAAAACTTTGTTGAGTCGTGTGCGATTGAGTGGGGGCAGATTCAGAGTTTCCGAAACATCACCATCACGAATAACTTATTTAGTCGCATAGCTGGTGCAGGCGGAACTAAAAGCGTTATTTCAGGCTTTTTTGGAACGGATGGATTTTACGGAGAAGGAACAGTAACTCTCTCAAATAATACAGTTTCTCAATGTGGATCAAGCGGCTCATCAGCAAGAGGGATTTTTGCTATTCCTGTTCAGAGCGGAACACTGGTTGTCAATCTCACGAATAATGTTTGGACAGATACACAGGGCCCATTTCCTGCATTTACGATGAGTCATTCTGGTGCAGCGGTGAGTCAGGTCAATATCAGTCATAACGTAGCTGATTTTTTTGCTAATCAAACAGTGGCAATGTGTCCAGGCGGAGTCACCTTATATGGAGCTTACATTTTAAACGTGTTTAGCACAAATCCAGCTAATTTTAGTGCAATGATTGGCGGGGGCAATGTGGGACAATTTGTGATGTCAAATGTTAATCTGATATCCGACTAACTGATTCACAGCTCTCCTATTGGATCATCGCGGAACCGGTAGCCCACTCCGCGCACTGTTTCGACCCAATCGAAATTGGGGCCGAGTTTCTTTCGGAGCGAGGCGATGTGCACATCGATGTTGCGATCGACAATAAAAGCATCATCATTGTGGATGTCGTCGAGTAGTTGGTTGCGGGAGAGGACTTTGCCTCGATTGGTAAGGAGCCGGCGCAAAATCCCAAATTCAGAAAGGGTGATGGTGACTAATTTGTCGCCTTTGCGTAATAGATAGCGATCGACCTCGAGAATAAATTCTCCAAAGTTAATTGTGCGAGGGGCCTTATCGGGTTCCTTGCTCCGACGTAAAACGGCTTTAATTCGGGAAAAGAGAACCTTTGGGGAGAAGGGTTTGGCGATATAGTCGTCAGCTCCGAGCTCCAGGCCGAGCACGACGTCGAGCTCTTCCCCTTTTGCAGTGACGATAATCACAGGAATGCCGCGCAGTTCTGGATTGTTTTTCATTTTACGACAGACGTCGAACCCATTTTGACCGGGAAGCATGATGTCGAGGATGACAAGGTCAGGCTTCTCCCGTTCGACGGCTCGATAGCCGTTGATCCCATCGACCTCAACATGGAGTTTGTAGCCTAAGACTTCCGCTTGGAGTTTAAGGAGGGCTGCAATGTCTTCTTCATCTTCAATGAGTAAAATTCTTTTTTTATGGCTCATGGGGGATTTCCTCTGACGACAAGTTAAGATTAAATCGAAATTTTAAATTTTTTTCATCAAAAAAATGAGAAAATGTTTTTTTGAGCGAACTGTGAAGCGCCAAGCCAGTAACATAACAGGCAAGCAGGGATGCGCAAGTATTTTTTTTGCAAAGATTTGTCTTGTAAAGGACCAATGTCTTGCGGATTTTTTGTGATGATCAACCCATATGGGATGGATGTTTTTTGGGTGCATAAGTCGATTAGTCCGTGTACATCGCGCATCTGGACGGGTTGAGATTGGTATTTGACTTCCATAGGGAGGATGAGTTCTCCCGTTTCGATGACTACATCAACCTCTTTTTCTTTGTGGTTGCGCCAATAACTTAGTCGCGCTGCGTGAGCCGTACTATGGGAAAAGAGGTGTCCGACGATTGCAGTTTCAACGCATTGACTTAAAGCAAGGGCATCTTCAAGGATCGATTTTCCCTTCATTAAGATGGCGGGGGAAAGGGCAGGATCGCTGAGGTAGAGTTTATTTTTTCCGCGCAAGACTTCTTTCCCATATCCAAATGGGGGCAATCGATAAATAAGGTGGGTGGATTCAAAAAGGTCGATAAAGTTTTGAACTGTTTGTTTAGCAATGCCCAAGTCCTTTGAAATCGTTTGTATATCCAACATGCCGCCATCATGCATACAGAGAAAGATAAACATTTGTTCCAGTTCGAGGATTCTGCGTACGCCAAATAGTGCGGTTATATCCCTTTTTAACACTTTTTCGATGATATCTTCTCTTAGAAGTCTTTGGGCTTGGGTGATGCTTTCAACAAGAACTGTTTGAGGAAATCCTCCGCGAATGAGGTATTCGTGAAAATGTCCGATTAGAGAGCTTGCAGCTTCTGTCATTCGATAGGATTCATTAGGTTCGCAGGTAAATAAAGTGTTCAGTGAAGTGATGGAAGGGATGTTTGGAAGTTTAACTTTTTTAATTTGTAGGTATTCGTAAAACGAGAGTGTCGAGATGTGAATTGTGTGCCATCTGCCAACGCCAGACTCTTGGTCTGTGTGAATGAGAGGAGTTGCGGAGCCTGTAAATACGAGTTGTTTATGTTTAAAAAAGTCAACTTGGTGTTTAACCCAGGTTCCGAAGTTTTTAATGAAGTGGGCTTCATCTAGGAATAGGTACTCAGGCCCTTCGGCTTTTGGTTCAAGCTCGCGCCAAGCTTCTAAGACCGCATCGAGGCCGGCAAGCTTACAGACGGGGTGGTCGAATGTGGCGTAAAGAATGTTGCCTGCAGGAACCGCTGCGTCAATGAGGCGCTGAATGGACTGCAGCAGTAAGGTTGTTTTGCCCACTTGTCTTGGACCTGAGAGCATAATGGCCCGTTTCGCAGGGGGTGTTTCAACCCACTGAATGAGTTCTTGAAAAGCGCCTCGATGCCATTCAGGAAGGTCTGGGATCCCCTCCCCGCGCCACCAAGGGTTAAATTGGGAAAGGATGGTAATGAGCTCTTCTTTGGGGATTTTCACGTCTACTTTCCTTATTTACTTGATCTATGGCAAGTATACTTGCCTTATTTCTTCATTTTAAGGAAAGTACAGGCTTTTTTCAATGAAAAAATGCAGCTTTTGGGAGATTAGGGGGTTGGCCTTGCCAAGAGGGAAGCGATTCTGCTAGGATGGGTGCCCATAAATATTTGGGAAATCAAGCAGATGTACACAGATGAAGAGCTGATTGCTTTCAACCGGAGGGGATTGATCCCTGGGCCCAATCAGACGGAAACTCAATTCGTTGCCAAGGTTGAGCTTTTAGAAGGGCTTGAATCGGATCGTGTGAAAACAACGGGAGCCTTTGAGTCGACGTTGCGTTTGTTTGATATTGAACCCGATTGGCTCTCTTTGATTCACAGCCGTAAAGGATTGAGTTTTTGGGAAGGGGCCGTGACATGGAAAGATGAGAGGCCTGAAGGGTTCTGTGTCCCAGCGATTCAAATTCGGGATGATTTGGAACAGTCGTTTTTAGGGAGGTATTACCCTTTAGATGAAATGCTTGCGCATGAGACGGTTCATGCAGTGAGATGTGACTTTCACGAGCCTGTTTTTGAAGAAATTTTGGCTTACCAGACAGCTGGAAAGTCTTGGAGGCGGTGGTTAGGTCCGCTATTACAACATCCGGGCGAGACGAAAGGTTTTTTGATTCTTTTGATTTTAGCGGTAGTTGCTCAATGGCTCGATTTGCTTCTTTCTTGTCCATTTTGGGTGGGGTTGTTTGTGTGGCTTCCGTGGATCGCTTTAGGGTGTGGTGTCGTGCGTTTATGGAAGAACCAAGCAGTATTCAAGCGATGTTTGAGCAAGCTTGAAAAGGTTGTGGGAAAATCTGCGCGTGCGGTGGCTTTGCGCCTAACAGACCTGGAAATTCGGTTGTTTGCAACGTGTTCGGAAGATGAAATCTGCACGTATATCGCCAAAGAGAAAGAGGTAAGTCTTCGCTGGCGGATGATTGCGCTAAGTTCTTGCTGTTTAGGCTTTGACGCAAAAACTTCTCTTAACTAAGTGCTACTTCCACTTGCGTCTTCGGGCGGAGGGAGCAATCTTTAAGTGCTCTCGGTATTTGGCAACGGTGCGCCGCGCGCAGGGGATTCCCATTTTTTTAAAATGACCCGCAATGGCGTCATCAGAAAGAGGTTCTTGCTTATCTTCCTTTTCAATGATCTGAGAGAGTAGTTGTCTTAAGGTGTGGTTGGAGACTTTTTGCCCGTTTTGGCAGGTCACTCCGTAGCTAAAGAAACTGCGCAAAGAAAAGATCCCTTGTGGACATGCAATGTGTTTGTTGGACACAGCTCTGGTAATGGTCGATTCGTGCATGTCAAGCGCTTCTGCCATCTCTTGAAGGGTGATCGGTTGCAGGGTTTTTTCTTCCCCGCGTAAGAAACTGCTTTGTGTTTTGATTAGAAAGGTCGCGATGCATTTGAGGGTATCTTGCCTGCGATAAACGATTTTTTTGAGCCATTTTCCGTTGGCGAGGTGGCGGCGGATATAGAGGCGCTCTTCGTGATGCAGGTCTTCTTCTTTGAGTTTATGTAGATAAGAATTGGCAATGCGAAAGTGGGGAAGATGGGAATGATTGATCTGAATGGTCCATTCTTCTTCTTTACAATCGAGAATAATGTCGGGAATGATGGGACATGCATATTCGTTTTGAAACTGAAGTCCTGGATGGATATCTAAGGGAACGATCTCTTTTGCAATGGTCTCTTTTAACTGTTCATGAGAGATGTGTAGCGATTTTGCGATGAGTGGAAGGCGATTCTGTAGCAGATTGTCGTAATGAGACTCGATGATCTGGTAGGCGATGGTGTTTTTTTGATGTTTGAGTTGAAGTTGCAGAAGCAAGCTGCTGCGGACGTCTGCAACGGCAATTCCAGGAGGATCAAAGGTTTGAATGGTGGAGAGGATCTGTGAGAACAGCTGGAGATCTTTCCCCGCGGCAAGTTCTTCTATTGGAGTGGTCAAAAATCCTTGAGGCGTGAGGTGTCCAATGATCCATTCTGCAGCTTGCACCTCTTCATGAGTATGGAATATGAGGCGTGCTTGATTCATGAGATGTTCAAAGAGAGACCTGGAGTAGCTAAGGAGGCTCTCATGATAAGCTTTCCGTTTTTTTTCAAATTCTTCAGTGGCTCTGTCGGGGTGCTCTGAGGTTTCTGAGGCGTCCTCGGAAAGAGTATCTAAAGAGTCTTTGTTTTTTTCTTGCGTTAGGTCGAGTTCTAAAACGGGGTTTTGTTCAATTTCCAGTGATAGCCATTCGCCCAGTTCTAATGTAGGCATTTGCAAAACATGAAAAGCTTGTTGCATTGCTAAAGAAAGCAATAAATGCTGACTTTGTTTTGTTGTAGTATTTGTTTCTTGTTTTACAGAAATTTCGCGCATAGCATTGTTTTTGTTTGTTAATTTTAGTCATATAGAATTGCTTGTTTTATTTCAAGGCGTGTTTAAAAAAAACAAAACAAGAGAAGGTTTTTCTGCCTTCTCTTGTTTTGTTTTAGAGTTAGTTGTTTTTAGAAATCAATTTGTATAGAAAGCGAAAGACCTTTGTATGTTAGATCGCCGCCGTTATTAATAAAAGATCCGTCGTCAGATTGACCGGGAGAGACGATATTGGTGTTATAGAGAAACTGATTTTGCTCGGGATAAAGATGGTACTCATAGGAGGCTTTACATGTGAGCTTCCAGCGGTTATTGGAAAAAAAGTGGGACCATTTAAGTCCACACCCAATGTCATAGACCCCGCGTGCACAGCGCATGCTTTTCTTTAATTGGTAGAGTTGGGAGGGGGCTCTAGTTTGCTTTTGTTCATGAGAAAAATATCCCCATAGAATTGAGAAATCAGCAAAGGAAAAAATGCTCCAATCTTGAGAGAGCATCCAATCGACTTGAGCGCCGGCAACAAATCCCAATCCCCAAAAACGCCATTTGCCGTGTTGTTCTGCGGTTTCAAAGGTGCTGATATTTACGGAGTGTGTATCACTTTTTTGATCGATCCAGGTAGAGCGCATTCCTCCCATTGGGCGGAGTTTAATCCATGGGCTGGGAAAAAATTCTTTTCCAAGGGCAAGTTCAATTTGGCTCAGATCGATGTCCCAGCTCCCGCGTACGCGTGTGATTCCACTGGGGATGGTGTTTTGGTAACCTGTGGGTTGGAGGAGGATCGTAGATCCTTTTGCTCTCTCTGACATCGAGCCGTTGTTCTGGATGCTAGTCCACGTTGCCGCGATATCCCATTTGTCATGGGGGATGGTGTAGCCGGTTGATAGACGGTATCCCCAGTTCCAATCATATTCTGCACTTTTGATCGAGGCGTGAAAAGGGGGATTTGGTTCAGATGTGTTTTTTTCAACGATGACGTAATTCAGTCTGTCTACAGATGCTTTCCAGAAAAGAGCCTCTCCTTGGATCCAAAGATTGCACCCATGATTCAGTATGGGTCGTGCGGGGAGGTTGGTGCCTATGGGGTTAGGCTCAGTGGGGTGTTGAGTTGAGGCCGCTGCCGCAAGATGGACCGCAAAGAGAGTGAGGATGAGTAACAAATAGTTTCGCAACATAGAACATCTCTTGTTTTAGAAATCAAACTGTCCACTTAAAAATAGGCCTTGATAAGCCAAATCTCCATCTAGTGAGGTGTACGAATTGGCCGTATTGCTGCTTCCTGTAGGAAGGGGAAGTTGGTTTTGTGCAGCGTAGAGGTGATATTCGTAACCTGCTCTGAAAACAAATGCGATCCGGTTCTTAAAAAAAGTACGGGACCATGCGACTCCCATATTCAAGTCGAGAATTGATCTTCCCGCTTGATAGTGGTTATCGATGTCGATTCTGGTTTGGTGATTGAGTTTTCCTTTTTCAGCGATATCGAAATCGCCGTAGACGATTGCAAAGGCTCCGCTTGCAAAGATGTGCCAATTTTTAATAAAGACCCACTTCGAATCCAGGCCGCCAAAAAATCCGAATCCCCAGAAATTGTTTTTAAGGTTGATCGTGGCGTGGCCGCTTGTTGTGGCGTAATTGACGTGGAGTGTTTGATCGATCCAGGTATTGCGCAAGCCAACATGGGGACGTAAGATTAGCGACTCTCCGACGTAGTATTCCCTGCCTAAAGAAAGATCGAGCTGGTTTAAGTTGGGAGTCCATCTTCCTTTTGCAGATGAGATTTCCTCCAATTCTGAAATGAGTTCATTGATCCACCAGGCGGGAGTGATGTTTCCATGGGTGTGGCTTTGGGATGAGGAATCGAGTTTTGTCCAATAGAAAGCAAGATCCCATTTGTCGCGTGGGATCGCATAGCCAGCTCCGAGGCGGAATCCCCAGGCCCAACTAAAGTCAACGGTTTTGACGTGAAGATTCTGTCCGGTTGCATCTGTAGAATAGGCATAGACGAGATTATCTTCTGTGGCTCTCCAAAGAAGCGCGTCTCCACTGATCCACAGATTGACCCCTTCAGTTGCAAGGGGGCGGTAGGCTTGGTTATACCCTGCCATCGGAGGGGGAGCTTCTGCTGCAGCGAGGAGCGGTGTTGCAGAAAGAAGGGCGAGAAAGATACCGTTATTCATAGGATTCCTAAAAATCAAATTGTCCAGAGATCATCACTCCTTGAAAAGCGAGGTTCCCTTTAATGGTGCTAAAGTTTTCAAAATTATGATTTCCGTTGGAGAGTAAAAATTGGTTCTGATTGAAATAGAGGTGGTATTCATATCCTGCACGGAAGGTAAACGCATATCTGTTTTTGGAAAATAGCAGGCTGTATTTGAACCCCGCTTCGATGTCCAGCACCCCTTTACCGGTTTGTGTATGCTTTTTTTGTGACCAGACCGTTGAGCCTTCTTGCTTTCCTGTTTGATTGAGATTGAAGCTTCCTAAAAGGATGGAAAAGTCCGCATCACCGTAAAGACTCCACCGTTGAGTAAACATCCAATTGGCATCAAGTCCGGCGATCAGTCCAAAGCCCCAGAAATCGTTTTTTAGGTGGGTTTTTACTGATGGATCAGGATCTTGGGCGATGCTATGAATGTTGAGGTTTTGGTTGATCCAGGTAGCTCTGAGACCAAAGTTGGGGCGGAGGGTGAAATAGTTGCCGACAAAATAGCTGCGGCCTAAATCTAGGTCGAGTTGATTAAGCGAGAGATGAAACGTCGCTTTGGAATGATCAAGGAAAAGGATTTGGGAATTGACTGCGCTCGAGCCCCAGGTGGGAGAAGCGATATGTTCACTTCCTTCTGTATGCACCGATGATTTTGCATTGGTATCGTAATGAGTCCAAAAGAGGGTCAGGTCCCATTCATCGTGAGGGAGATCATATCCAGCTCCGATGCGGAAGCCAACATCCCAATCGAAATGGATCGTGCGAAAATCTCGGTGGGGAAGGGTTAAATTGGAGTTGATGATGTAACAATTAAGCAAATTGTCTTCAGAGGTTTGCCAAAATAGGGCATCGCCTCTCACCCAAAGATTCACGCCATTTTCAACAAGAGGATTGACATGGCGATTGGTGATTGTGGGAGGAAGAGGTTGGGCGGGTTTTTCCTCAGCATGGGCAAGAGAGGAGAACATACTTCCGAGGATTGTGAGAAGAAAAATGGCTCTGATGTTCATAGGTAGCCTTTTGAAAAAGCGTGTGCTTTTGTACACCCAAACTCAAACTTTTGAGGTTGTTTGGGTGTAAATTAAACTTAGAGCTTATGTTTTTAGAAATTTTTAGGTCAAAAGAAAAAAATCGGATTGCAATTCTCATCGAGGCGCCTTATCCTTCTGCAAAAAAAGGAATGGCGATGCAAACGTGTGCAGTGTTTAGTTGTTTAGGATTGGGAGATGGGCTGATTTCTTTGGTGCTTTCCCATAATTTATCGCTCAATGGATATCAGGTGACAACCTTTCATCCTTTTTTGCATGGGATGCAAGAGTGGTTTCCTTCGACACCATTGACGCCATTTCCTCCTCTCGATCAGCTTGATGAGCACCTGGCGCGCTTTGACCGGTTTTTTTTGATGTATGAGCGGTCAGATCGGATGAGAGCCATCCAGGCTTATTTGGAAAAAACCTATCCCGAAAAAATAACCGTGCTCAATCCTATTGCAACGCCGAAAACAAATTACCCTTATTGGGGAAATGGGAGATTTGATGGAAGGCGCCCGTTTGTCGATAATTTATATGCTTATTGCAGGGATTTGTTGCGGTTGCCAGTTGTCACAAAAGGCAATGGGATTGTAATTCCTCAAGCAGTGGTTCCTCGTCGCCATCTGAATCGGGTGGTGATCCATCCGATGAGTTCCCGTGCGGGAAAAAATTGGCCGGCTCACAAGTTCATTCAATTGGCAAAACGACTCAAATCCTTAAGATATCAACCCGTATTGATTCTAACAGAGCTCGAAAAAAAAGAATGGGACCTCAATGAGATTGAAGCCCCCAGCTTTTCCTCTTTAGGGGAGGTTGCAGCATTTGTCTGCGAATCGGGGTACTTGATCGGCAATTGTTCTGGAATGGGGCACTTAGCTTCCTGTTTGAGTCTTCCGACGGTGACGATCTGTCGTAGCCGTCAAGCATCAGATTTCTGGCGTCCGGGCTGGAGTCCGGGTACAGTGGTGGCTCCCTTTGATTGGATTCCGAATCTCAAAGGGATGCGATTGCGCGATGAGCATTGGAAGAAATGGGTGAGTGTGGGTCGCGTTTTTTCTACGTTTCTTCGTCTGACATGCGGTGATGCTCTGCTTGCGCATCAACCGTGATCAGTTTAGCAAATTTAGCGACCAGAGATCGTGTGATTTGCGCTTGGGGAAAGAGGACATCGTAGGTTAACCCAAGTGAGGTGTTATAGGCTTTTTGAATGATTCCTGCTCCGAAATCTTTATGAAAGACAACAGTTCCCGGCTCAAAGGTCTCAGCAGAGGGCTCGTACTCTTCTTCTCCGCTTTGGGTTCGGGCTGAAAAGCTTTGGTGGAAGGATTGAAGGTAGTGTTCTGGAATTTCTTTTAAAAACCTGCTGGGGCGCATCATGCGGGGCATGCCCCAAAGATAGCGGGAGCGCGCTGCAGAGAGGCAGAGGTATTCTTTTGCGCGTGTCATGCCGACGTAGCACAGTCTACGTTCTTCTTCGAGCGCCTCTGGATTTTCCAAGGAATTTGCGTGAGGGAAGAGCTCTTCTTCCATTCCGACGAGAAAGACTGCAGTAAACTCAAGTCCTTTGCCGTTATGCAAGGTCATGAGGCGGACGCTATCAAGGGCAGGGGCTTTTTCATCTGCAGTTGATTTTAATGAGAGTTCTTCAAGAAACAGCGTGAGAGAAGCAGAGGGAGCTTCTATTTCCCATTCAGCTGCTTTAGAAACAAGCTCTTCCACGTTTCCTCGACGCTCTTCGTAACTTTCAGGATCTTCCTTGAGATAATCGAAATAGCGAGACCGTCTCAATGCGTCGGAGATGATCTCATGCAAGGGTCTTCCCGCTTTTACCATTTCGCGCAGCGCATTGATCATCTCGGTGTACTCTTTAAGGCCCGCCATTTGTTTTGGTGAGGCTTTGAAAGGGATTGTCTGTTCGACAATGCGCGCGCAACAGGTCATCAAATCAATCCCCTGTTCTTCGGCGCAGCTTCGCAATTTGGCAAGGGTTGATTCCCCCAAGCCGCGCTTGGGTACATTGATCGTGCGGGCAAATGAGAGATAATCGGAACTAACGACCACCATTCGAAGCAAGGAGATGATATCTTTGATTTCTTTTCGTTGATAAAAGGAAAGCCCTCCGATGATTTGATAGGGCACGTGTTCGCGCAAGAGGGCATCTTCAAAAGTGCGGGATTGAAAGTGGGTTCTGTAGAAGATCACGCATTCGTTGAGTGGAATTTTGTGTTCCCGATGAAGCTTATAGAGGCGTTTGATGACAAATTCTGCCTCTTGTCGATCGCTCTCTGCGATATAGACGCCAATGTTTTCCCCTTCGCCAAGGGCGCTCCATAGATTTTTTTCATAGCGGCTTCGATTGTGTTTAATCAGGGCATTTGCAGCCTCTAAAATGGTGGCTCTACTGCGGTAATTTTGTTCCAACAAGATCACCTTTGCTCCCGGAAAATCCTGTTCAAAATTGAGGATGTTATGGATGTTGGCACCGCGCCAGGAGTAGATTGACTGATCGGGATCTCCAACGGCAAAGATGTTGTGATGTTGGGCGGCGAGCAGGCGCGCCATTGTGTATTGGGCTGCATTCGTATCTTGATATTCATCGATGAGAATAAACGTCCATCTCCCTTGATACCGATGTAAGATTTCAGAAGAGGCTTGAAAGAGTTTAACGGTAAGAAACAACAGGTCGTCAAAATCAAGGGCGTTATATTCTTTGAGTTTTCTTTGATAAAGCGAGTAGGCTTCTTTTAATCGGGCGTCATCGCTCTGTACATGATCGGGATCGATCAGCGCATTTTTTGCTTGAGAAATTTCGTGGCGCAGCGATTTGAGTAGGCCTTTTTCATCTTGTAAGTTAAGAGAGACGAGGCATTCTTTGAGCACTTTTTCACTATCATCCTCATCAAAAATGGTAAAGTGATTGGAATAGCCGAGCACAGAGATCGATTCGCGTAAAATACGGGCAGCTAGGCTGTGAAAGGTGCAGGTGAGGATCGTCTGGTGGGTGTTTTTTAAGATCCGGTGGCGCATCTCCTCTGCAGCTTTATTGGTAAAGGTGACAGCGAGGATTTCCGAGGCGGGAGTGCCGATGCTGAGCAAGTGAGCGACCCGGTGGGTGACGATTCGTGTTTTTCCTGAGCCGGCACCAGCTAAAACAAGGAGGGGACCCTCAACGTGTTCAACGGCACTCTGTTGCTGGGGATTGAGTTGTTCAGGCATGGCGGATGCAGTGTGATGAGAAAAAGGCCATGATAGGGGATTGTGGGATTAATTAGCTACAACGGAGAAGAAGCGGCTACTCGCAGTGCTTTTTCTTGGGAGATTCGATGAGCAATGGTAATGGCGCCCACAACATCCAACAGTCCCTTTCCATAAAATCTCTTTGACGCTTGGATTCTTTCAGCTGGAATCGTTGCAAGGATTGTGGGGTTCTGGATGAGGTGAGGAATCCCCTGTTCATCCAAAATAATCGGTGTAGCCCCTTCTAAGAGGCAATGGCGAATTTCATCCTGCGTTAGAGAGGGAAATGCCCCCTTCAAGGTGACAGCTGCAGCGGTGATAAACGGCGCTGCCATGGATGATCCGGTCATCGGGCCATACTCATCGTCGGGAAGCGTTGAGATAATGTCTGTTCCAATCGCACATAGGCTCATTTCGGCAAACGTCTCTCCAGGAAGCGTTGTGCTTCGATGGGGATAGAGTCCATTTTGTTGGAGATTGATTGCGAAAATGGAAAGACTTTGGATATCGGGATTCTGGGACATCCATGAGGATGTTGCTTTTCCGAGGGGGTTTTGATCGATGGTGACACTATCGTTTCCGATGGCTTGAATGAGTAAGATGTCGTCAAGATTGCCGAGTTCTCTTCTTACAAAATATGCGATCTGTTCGTGGGCTGTGTGCTCAAGCGCAGAGAGAATTTCCTCAGGAGTTTCACAAGTGTCCAAAATGTAGTTGATATCGCATTCTGCATCAATCTGTCCTTCTTGTTGAAACTGGTCCCGGGCATCCTCTAAAAAAGCAGTTAGTGTAGACATGTCAGGATCCAATCGAGAGGCAAGATAGAACGTCTGGGCTAAAGAGGATTTAAATCCTCCCGACCAATTCACAATCGGATCTTGAAGGGGGCTTCCCTTTTTCAAATCGGTTCGGTAATCAATCCTTCCTCGAGGAGCTGCCTGTGCAATAATCCCACTCACGTGGGTTCCATGGTCCATGTCAGGGGTTGAGCGCATCGCATGTCTCGAACGGGATCCGATGAGAGATCTTCGAAGGGCGCGATGGGGTCCTATAGGATCGGGTTCGCTTACAACCGCAACGCCATCTTTTCCGTGGAAGCCCAAGGAAGAGGCAATGCGAAAGCCCATTAGGGTATGCGGGTCTCGGTCGGGAGGCAATAAATAAGATGCGGTTCTGGTTTGTGCGTCGGTTTGACGCGCAGTCCATTTTTGGACGGCATGTTGATGAAAGGCTTTTTCTGTTTCGAGCTCTTTTCGATGAGGAAAATCGGCGGGCAGTGTGGCAAGCAGGTTTGTAAGTGTAGTAAAGCTTGCGGCATGCTCGTCAATTTTTGCTTGAAAAAATGAAAATAATGCATCGCTTGTCTTGTAGCGTTGCCAATAGGCAGGGCAATGAAAGGGGGTTCTTCCAGGTTCAGCTTTTCCTGAGCTCTCCCGCATGAGAGCTCCATCGACGAGATGGGCCCAATCCGGCTCATAACGGCGCTGTCTTTTTGCATACCGGGAATCGAGCGCGATGACTTGTTTCCTAAGTTCAGGGGATGTTCGCACTTCAGCAGTCACAAGAGCTGAAGAAAATATCGATCTGAGAGCGATTTGCTCGCATGCGCGCTGTTTGCTGAACGCTTGAGCGCCCTCTGTGCCGCTGCGCCAATAGCTTTGAGCCCATTTGCTGGCATGGCTTGGGTGTATTAAATGACTTAAATCTTGTGACATATTAATTATGTTTAATTAAAAGCAATATCTATTGCCCTCATTATAGCATGTTTAGTATTAAAATGTCAACTTTTTTATTTACTGTGTTGGTGTGGGATAGAAGTGTAACATATTGATTATCAGTAACTTTTAGTTTCCAGAAAGTGGCAGCTCTATTTAACGATAACAAATTCTAAATTGATTAATGTGAGCGTGGAATTGAGGTTTTTCCTTTTTTACGACAATTTTTTTAAGAATTTGTCGTAAAAAATTGTCGTAAACTGTCGTAAAAAAGAGCTTTTGATTTTGGTGTAGACTATACCCCTTCCGGTTCAAAGGCACCCTAAGGGACTGATTCAAAGCCCCGGCTTTGAATCAGTCCCTTAGGGCGCCTTTGAACCAGAAGGGGTATAAATCTCAGAAGTCAAACTGACCGGAAAAGATCACCCCTTGGTAGGCAAGATCGCCCCCAGGAGTTTGGGTTTGTTGGAAGCCGGGGGACCCCTGGCCGAGGAGAAACTGATTTTGGCTGAAATAGAGGTGGTACTCATAGCCGATTTTAAAGGTCATGGCCCAATCTCCTTCAGCAAAGAGTTTGGCCCATTTGATTCCCAGATCAACATCGAGCACCGACTTCCCTGAACGGAAACTTCGATCAAAACTCCAGAGGGTGCTTTGTTCGATTTTTCCCTTTTGGCCGACATCGAAAAAGCCGAAAAGAAGGGAGTAGCCGACATCCCCGTACAGACTTAAATTCCAGCCGAGTTTCCAATTGGTGGTCAGACCCCCAACAAACCCAAAGCCCCAAAAGTGGCTTTTTTGGAAGATATCTTGTTTGTTGTGGGGATGGTGGTAGCGGTAGAAGGCGTTAAAGGTTTGGTAGATCCATGTGGATCTCGCGCCCCCATAGGGGCGGAGCGTGAGAAATTCACCTGTGGCATATTCTCGACCAAGGACAAAATCGACTTGATTGAGTTTGACCTTCCATTTGCCTTTTGAGTTCTTAATGTTTCCAGGCAGTACAAACGACTCATCGGGAATGAGTGTGGGAAAAACGGCCTGGCCCCCATGTCTTTCTGAGGAGCCGCGTCCCGTATTGCGCATTTGGGTGTATTGCATTTCTAGATCCCATCCATCATGAGGGGTGTTATACCCTGCATCGAGGCGGTAGCCCCATTGGATCTGCGGCTCTGGGTGTTGGAGCACTTCTTCGAAATGGGTGGGCGATGCGCCGGTGGTGCAGTAGGTCAGGTTGTCTTCTTGAGCTTTCCAAAGCAGAAGTTCTGCGCGCACCCAGAGGTCACACCCTTTTTTAAGGACGGGCCGCTCGGGTGGGTTGATCGGAGGGGAGTTGATTGATTCTGCTTGAGAGGCAAGTGTATTGGACTGACAGCGGGAGCAGAGCTGCTCTGCTTCATCTGCATGAAGTCCTGCACTCATTAGCAGAGGGAGGCTGGCCAATAGTGCTTTTATCATCAGAAATCCAGTTGAGCTGAGAAGGTAACACCTTGATAGGAAAGATCTCCTCCAATTGGGATGAATTGGTCAAGTGTCGCACTTCCATTTGATTGGAGGAATTGGTTTTGGTTAAAATAAAGGTGGTATTCATATCCCACTTTCAATGTTAGCCCAAGAGAGTCGTGAACAAAGAGGTGGTTCCATTTCAGTCCTAAGGCAAGATCGAAGATCGGTTTTCCTGTGCGGAAGCTATTTGATACCTTCCAGAGAGTTGAGCCTCCCGCTTTGCCTGTTTCATCGACATCGAAGAAGCCAAGCAAAATTGCAAGATCGGCATTTCCATAAATGCTAAATCCAGCGCCAAGGCGCCAATCTGAATCGATCCCTCCGACAAAGCCAAAGCCCCAGAAGCGATTTTTGAGATCGACATCTTGGTCTGGCCCGGAAGAGAAATCATAATCAATGGCGTATTTTTGATGGATCCATGCGGTGCGCATTCCGCCATTGGGACGGATTGCAAGGTGTTTTCCAACGAGAAACTCGCGCCCTAAATTTAAGTCAATTTGATCGAGATGGTTATGCCATTTTCCATGAAAATGGGTGCCTGTTGTGTTGACATTTGCTGTATTCACGTAGGTCTCGAAGAGGGATTCGTGACCCGCATGGACACTCCCATGGGCTTCATTATGGATGTGGGTCCAATCAAGAGTGATATCCCATCCGTCGCGGGGGATATTATAGCCTGTTCCTAGACGAAATCCACAGTTCCAATCAAACTCGAGATTTTTAAAATCTTGGCTAAAGTGGGAGGCTGTATTGGTCCCTTTGGTGGCGTAAGAGAGGTTGTCTTCGACAGCTTGCCAGAGGATCGCTTCTCCTTTGAACCAGAGATTCACTCCATCTGTGACAATAGGCCGTACGGGGGTGTTGATCATCGTTGGCGTTGGATCTTGCATGGAAATGAGCATTCCAGCTAAAGGTAATAGCCTAAGCTTTTTCATAAAATAGGTTTCCTCTCTTCCGATTCGCGCAAGCCCAGATTCCCATACCGATGGTAATCGATGCTAAACACAATTTCTCGTAAATAGTGGAGCAATTCGAACCTGCCATTTGCAAGGACGGGAGCTGCATTTAAATAGGTTGCAGCTTCTGCAGCGGCTGCCTTGAGAGCCTCTGAAGGAGGGCTGATCAAGCGCACTCGATTAAATTCCCCTTTTCTGACGCGTTGATTGAATTGGTCTTCCGTTTCTTCCACAAACTTAAAGTAGCGGTGTAAGTGACTGAGTTGTCCCACAATGGATTTGTGGATATGGCCTTTGGTCCAGCTCACGATCATGTGATTTTTACAGCAAATGCCCGCGGCAAAGATGCGCATTAAATCAAGAGCGCTGTCTTGATCTTGAATGCGGAAGCACAAGTGCTTATGAGGTCTGTAGCGAAGAAGGTTGTCCTGCCCGACAATGCGGCTTGGGTCATGATCTTGTTCAAAGCGCTTGGCCCAGAGCGCATAATTGGTTGTGCTATCATACCAGATGCCGAGCTCTTCTGTAGTTAAGGAGATGTTTTTTAAAAGCGAAGTTAAGCTGTTGATCTCTTCGCTGACCGGGTGTTTGTCTTGGGGGAGCTGTACTTGAGTTGGGATCATGAATTGAGCAAGGTAGTTAGGCCCCCCAGCTTTTGCGCCATTTCCAAAGGAGCTTGCTTTTGTTCCTCCAAAAGGCTGCCGGCGGACAATGGCTCCTGTAATCGTGCGGTTGATGTAGCAGTTGCCCGCTTCAATCCGTTCCATCCAGATCTTTTGCTCCCGCTCGTCTAAGCTTTGTAATCCCGCTGTCAGCCCGTAGGGTGTTCCATTTGCCAGCTTGATGGCATGGTCGAGATTCTTCGCGCGCATCAAACTCAGCACGGGACCAAACAGTTCCGTTGTGTGCATGAAGCTTTTCTCTTTGACTCCCAGTTTCACACCAGGAGACCAATGGTTCGGGTTTTGCGGATCTTGTTTCGGAGTGACCAGCCATTCTTCTCCCGGTGCCAGCTGAGTCTGACCTTGTAGAAGTTCTGGGCTAGGTTCGCGAATGAGGGGAGTTATTTTATTGCTCAGGTCCCAGCATGGACCTATTTTCAAACTCTCGACTGCATCTTTAAGCTGCTCGCGAAAGTGGACATCATCGTAGACGGCAGCTTCTAAAATTGCCAAACTGCAAGCAGAGCATTTTTGACCATTGTGACCAAATGCAGAATGCACCATATCTTTAATAGCCAAATCACGATCGGCCATGTCAGTTACAATCATCGTATTTTTACCGCCAGTTTCAGCAGCTAAATCCACTCCCGGTCTTAAGCGCATGAAGAGTTTAGCGGTTGATGTTCCTCCTGTAAGTACGATCATATTCACGCGCTGATCGCTGATGAGTTTGCTGCCAACGGGGTCATCTGCACAGTTGATGAATTGTAGCGCTTCTTTTGGAATGCCTGCATCCCAGAGGGCGTTTACAAGAACCCATCCACTTAAGACTGCCTCTGGAGCGGGCTTAAATAGGACGCAGTTACCGGCAACAAGAGCGGCTAGAATCCCCCCTGCTGGAATCGAAACGGGAAAGTTCCAAGGAGGAGTGACAAGAACAGTTCCCTTGGCTTTCCAAGAGATATCTTTGCACGCGTCCATTTTTTTCATGCTGCGCAGATAATATTCAGCAAAGTCGATCGCCTCAGAAACTTCAGGATCCCCTTCTAAAATCGATTTGCCTCCATCGGTCATCATGACACCGATGAGATCTCCTCTTCGCTCGCGCATCTTTTGTGCCGCCCCAGCTAACAGTTCACAGCGTTTATCTACACTTGTCTGAGACCAAGTCTGTTCGTAGGCTTTGGCACATTGGATCGCCTCGTTGATTTGTTTCCAGTCGGCAAGAGAATAGCGGTAAGAGCACTTGGATGGGAATGAAGGATCACACCCCTTCCCTTCTGGCTCTGGCTGATGGATCTGTTTTCCGTTAATGACAAGAGGGATATCGTCGATCTGTGCTCTTTGCCATTTAGCTACGATTGCTTGGGCCCAGGTTCTATTTTGAGGAAGGGCGAAATCGGTATCCGCCTCATTTTCAAATGGAGCTTGAAGGCTCAATGCATGAGGAGTAAGGGTGCGATTTTGTGTGCGTCTGGGAGTCATGTAGACGGTATTCATCTCTCTGCAAGCGTTATTGAATAGAACCACTTGTTGGTTCCACTCTGCCGACCCCTCCGTAAGACCAAAAGTTGCTTTGAGGAAGTTTTGAGGCCCTGTATTTTCATCTAAACGGCGGATTAAATAGGCAATCGCACTTTGGAAATCCTCTTTGGTAGCCACTGGGCAGTAAAGCAAGATCTCTTTGGTAAGCCGTTGCACGACTCTGCGGATGTGATCGGCCATCCCTTCGAGCATCTCAAAGGTCACCTCTTTTTCCACTCCATTTTCAACGCGCATGAGCATTGCATAAGCGATATCAAAGAGGTTGTGGCTCCCGATCCCCAAATGGACAGCTTGAGCATGGGGAGGCAGGCACCCATAGGTCACCATCCGCTTGTAATTCGCATCGACATCTGATTTTTTTGTATATGGAGCCTGCTCCCAATCGCGCAGCGAAGCTTCAAACTGTTCCATGGAGAGGTTTGCCCCTTTGACGATCCGAATTTTAATGGGAGCGCCTCCATTTTTTATCCGCTGCATCGCCCATTCTGTCAGTTCTTTTTGAATTTCATGCGCATCAGGGAGGTATGCTTGGAGCACAATCCCAGCAGAAAATTGATGGAACTCTGGTTCGCTAAGCACTTTTTTAAACAGATCTTTCGTCAAGATCAGATCTCGATACTCCTCCATGTCCAAATTGACGAATTTCTGTACTTTGGACCCATCGCTTCTCGTGAAGGTGTGCGTGTTAGCCACCCGATAGAGTTGACGGAGGCGGTCGGCAAGGGTCTCTAATGTTTGTTCCCACCCTAATAAATTGATCTGGCTAAAAATTGTCGAAATTTTCACAGAGATATATTCAATGTTATCTTGAGCAAGATCCTTTAAGTACACTTGGAGCCTTCGATTTGATTCTTGTTCTCCTAAGATCGCTTCGCCTAGATGGTTTAAATTCAGACGCACCCCTTGCTGGCGGCGCAATTCCATATGTTTTTTTAGAGCAGATGCCTCGCCGGGGAGGATCACTTTAGAAGTTGCACGTCTTAAGAAAAAAGTGGCAAGCGGCACCATGATATAGGAGAGAACTTTACCCAAAGCCTGAAAGCCCGCCAATTGGGAGCGCTTCATGAAATCGAGATACCGGGGAACGCCATATTGATTTAAAAGGAAGACAAGCTGATCGGCCACTCGAGGGGATTTGTGACTTCGAAAGCACTGATCGGTCATGACCATTGTAAATGCCTTGCCTCGCGGATCGTTCATCATCCGTTTGAGTTCAGCTTGCACCCTTTTTTCTGCGAACGTGATGGTGCGATTCGCTTCGCTCAGCATTTTAGCTGCCAGTTCAATTGCCGATTTTTCCCGCTGTTCGAGGGTTAGCGTTTTACCGCGCACGCCATTGAGGAGTTCAAAAGCTTGCCGAATCAAAGGGGATTCATTTTCACGTTGTGTCATATCATCTGCCTCTTATCTGATCTATTTAGCCTATATCATAAGAACAAAGATAAGACAAATTTTTTCTTTAAAATGGTTTAATTTGAGGGATTGTAATAAGGTGAAGTTTATGCGACGCTTGCTCACCCTCTTTTTTTTTCTCCTCTTTCCTGTCCTTACTTGGGCGGTGCATCCCAAAGTAGAGCTGGGAGTTGAAGTATTCTTTGCCGATGGGCACGTAAGTGAGCTCAAAGGCAAACGGATTGCGCTGATCACAAACCATACTGGCGTCGATAGTAAGCTCCGCTCAACAATTGACAGGCTCAAGCAGGAGGCTCCGGGCGTTCAGCTCGTGACCCTCTTTGCCCCTGAACATGGCATTACTGGACATGCATACGCCTTTGAATCTGTCGACGAAAAAAAGGGGCACTTAGGGATCCCCGTCTATAGTTTGCACGGCAAGACGCGCAGGCCCACAGATAAAATGCTTCAAGGAATCGACGTTATTCTCTATGACATCCAAGATATCGGATGCAGGTCGTACACATATACAACGACCCTCTTTTATGTGATGGAAGAGGCGGCTAAACGGAAAATCCCAGTCATCGTCTTAGATCGGCCCAATCCAATTAATGGTCTGATTGTCGATGGACCCATGCTCGAGGAATCGTGGCGTTCATTCATTGGATATATCAATGTCCCGTATTGTCATGGGATGACAATCGGGGAACTTGCCCGTTTTTTTAACGAGCAGTATCAGATTGGATGCTCTCTTAAAGTGGTTCCCATGCGCGGCTGGAAACGTGCGATGAGTTATGCGGATACGGGATTGCACTGGATTCCAACAAGTCCGCAAATTCCAGAAGCGGACACGCCACTGTTTTTTGCCTCCACTGGCATTATTGGAGAACTTGGACTTGTCAACATTGGAGTTGGGTATACGCTTCCCTTTAAAGTGATCGGAGCTCCTTGGATTCAGGCAGACAAGCTCGCCTCTGAGCTCAATGCGCAAAAACTTCCCGGCGTCACCTTTCTCCCTTTTCATTACCGCCCGTTTTTTGGTTCATATAAAGGAAAGGACTGTCAGGGGGTTAAGATCGTGGTGACAAACAAGCTCTCCTACAGGCCCCTTGCTGTCCAATACATGCTCATTGGGATTTTAAAGAATTTGTATCCCGTCCAGATTAATGCTAAATTAGCCGCTGTTGAGCCGTCAAAAAAAGAATTGTTCTGCAAGGCAAATGGGAACGCACAGATGCTAGCCACCCTTCTTAAAGAGAAGTATACGGCTTGGAAGTTAATCCTCTATCAAAAGCAAGAGCGCGAAGCGTTTCTTGAAGTTCGAAAAAAATATTTGCTTTACCATTGATTAGCACTTGCTTAATTTGTTTGCTAAATCCTTCTTTTGCATCCTTGACAAAAAACGATCTCCACCTTACCATCACCTTATCTAATTGATCCTAACTTTAAGGAGAGTTAATCTATGTCAGCACACACGATTAAACCACTTGGCAATCGCGTTTTAGTAAAACGTTCAAGCGCAAAAACGACAAAAGGAGGAATCCTGCTTCCAGAGACTGCAAAAGAGAAACCTAGAGAAGGGGAAGTTGTTGCAGTAGGCCCTGGTAAAATGGACGAGACTGGCGTTTTAAAGAAAATGAATGTGCAAGTCGGCGATCAGGTTCTCTTCAGTGCTTACGGAGGAACTGAAGTTAAAACTGATGAGACTGATGCAGACTATTTGATCCTATCTGAAGACGATATTTTAGGCGTCCTCGTCCAATCATAATCAATCATTTCTGGAGAAGAACCGATGTCAAAAATGCTCAAGTTTAACGAAGAAGCGCTTAAACTGATCCTCAAAGGAGTGAAGACCTTAGCCAAGGCCGTGATTGTGACCCTAGGGCCTAAAGGGCGCAACGTGGTCATCAATAAAGGCTTTGGAAATCCCCTCTCGACGAAAGATGGAGTCACTGTAGCTAAAGAAATCTCCCTTAAGGATAAGTTTGAAAACATGGGAGCCCAGCTCGTCAAAGAAGCTTCCTCAAAGACCTCTGATGTCGCAGGAGATGGAACGACAACTGCGATCGTCCTTGCAGAAGCGATCTATAGCTCAGGGGTTAAAAACGTCATTGCAGGTGCCAACCCCATGAGTGTTAAGCGGGGGATTGAAAAAGCGGTAGATGCGATGATCGAAGCATTAAATCGCCTGGCAACCCAAATCAGCAAGCCTGAAGAAGTAAAGCAAATTGCAACGATTTCAGCGAATAACGACCCTGAAATTGGAGCCATTATTGCAGAGGCAATGCAGAAGGTTGGCAAAGATGGAAGCATCACCATTGCTGAGGCAAAATCGATTGACACCACTCTGGATGTCGTTGAAGGCACTCAATTTGATAAAGGGTATCTCTCTCCCTATTTCATCACGAATGCTGAGAAGATGTTAGTTGAGTTAGACAATCCGCTCATCCTCATCACTGACAAGAAACTCTCCAATGCGCGCGACCTCGTCCCCATCCTTGAGAAAGTGATGGAAAGAGGGCAGCGTCCGCTACTCATCATAGCAGATGACGTCGACGGGGAAGCGCTCGCTACGCTCGTTGTCAACAAGCTCAAAGGGGGCTTGCCCGTTTGCGCAGTCAAAGCACCAGCTTTTGGAGAGCGGCGCAAGGCGATGCTCGAAGACATTGCGATCATCACAGGCGGAACACTCGTCACAGAAGAGGTGGGGTTGAGCCTCGATGATGTCGGCTTAGAAGTCCTCGGTAGAGCGAAGCGCGTGAAAATCTCTAAAGAAGAGACCACCATTGTTGATGGTGCCGGAAATGCGACCCAAATCAAAGCGCGGATTGCTGAGGTTAAAGCACAGATAGCCAAAACCACATCAGACTACGACAAGACAAAGCTCGAAGAGCGCTTGGCGAAGCTCGTTGGCGGAGTTGCCGTCATCAACGTCGGAGCTGCTACCGAATCAGAGCTCAAAGAGAAAAAAGCGCGCGTTGATGATGCATTGCATGCGACACGAGCAGCTGTAGCCGAAGGGATTGTTCCTGGTGGGGGAGTCGCCTTGATTCGCGCAGTTAAATCTCTTGATAAGCTCAAGCTCTCTGGGGACGAGCAGATCGGAGTGGACATCATCCGTGAGGCTGCCTTTGCACCTGCAACAGCAATTGCGAATAACTGCGGCAAGCCAGGCAATCTGATCGCCGAGAAGATCTCTGAGAAAGAAGGGGGATGGGGCTACAATGGTCTTACTGATACCTTCGGAGATTTGCTCCAAGACGGCGTCATTGATCCTGTGCTTGTAACAAAAAGCGCGCTGAAAAACGCAGCTTCCATCTCAGGTCTATTAATTACCATTGCAGCGATGATCACCGAAAAACCGAAGCCTAAATCCAAAGCTAGCATGCCAATGGACGGCATGGGCGGCGGAATGGGAGGTATGGGTATGGGTGGCATGGGCGGAATGGGTGGATTTGGCGGGATGGATATGTAACGATCTACCAGCCCATTGAAGTAAAAAAAAAGAGGTGAGCCTTTCGGCTCACCTCTTTTTTTTGATTCATGAAATAGTAAGGTTATTACTTTTTCGAAAAAAGAAAGACGGTTACAACGCCATCAACCTTTTTTTTTGTGGCTGTGAATTCAAAAGCCTGTCTTTCACCTTGATATTTTCTTGATAATTTTACGTTAGATTCAGTTTGATCAGACTTTATAAACTTCTCGACAAAGCCACCTAATTTTGTTGCTAAGGTCTTACTGGTTAGAAGTGTGTTAGCTTCAGATTTTCTAACGCCGCTTAAGTCAAAAGCAATTGATGGTGTAGAGTCTGTAATTCTTGTCATGTTTTCCTCTTTATTATTTGTTATTATATGGTTATTAGTAGGAATAAATCCTCTTGGCATTATTATAGCACACGTTTAATTAATTTGTCAATTAATAATGAGTTGTTGTTTTGTTTAGTGTGGTAATTACATTGTAATATATGTGAAAATTATTGTTATAAGTAGGAGCTGGATTATTTTTTCTTTTCGTAGTGTGTTTATTTTGAGTGAGTTGTGTTTTTAATTTAAAAGTTAATGTTAGCTGTTATTTTGTTTAATCAATTGGCTGTTAGTTGTTTGCGGGATGGAATCTGTGTTTTTTGAGTTATTAGTGTTTGTTTCTAATAATAATCGGATTATGAAAGTAATTGTTGACTTATATATTCATTGTGCTATATAATTAGCATCGGAAACGAAAATATAAATAAACAATCGTAAATGTAAGAGAGGTTAAAAATGAGCGTAATTGGATACAGCGGAGATTTCATTTCACCTGAGTTTGACTCTCCTGGGAGCTTCATCTCACCTGAGTTTGCACAAGAGTTAGATGTTAATGCTGCTCAAGGTGAATTATCCGACTTAAAGACGATGCTACTAGATCATGAGCAAAGCCGATTCAGAGTGCTGACATCAGAATTTAGGTCTGTAAATATCTTTGCAAAGATCATGGATTTTGTGTTGAGGATCATTTTTAACGATTCAACAAAATTTAATGAGACATATAGTGAAAAGTCTATTAAAAATAGAATTGTTGATCTGTTAAATTACTGTAAAATAAACAATGTTGAGGTTAATGATGATTTATTTCGTCTCTTGACGCTTTTTGCTGCTGCCTCTGAACAACGGGGATTCGGACCGCTTACAACCGCGCTAATCCATTCTAATCCCCTTGCTTATATTAAACATTCACCTGAGGGTGAAATTGAATTAAGGGATGCAGGGGACGTTTTGGATATGCCAGTTGATCCTAATCAGCACCACCCGGAAATTCTAGAATTTGGTCAGCAATAATTTTAACTTAAGTTGTATAAAAGAAGGAAATAAACAATGTCAGCACCATCGATAGGACAAAATAGTGTGATTAACAACGCAACCCAAGGACTCATCGAGGCCTTTGATAGGATGGATGTGGAGAGGGATAGGTTGGAAGTTGTGGGCGAGGGAGCGGACGCTCATTTGCAGGTTGTTAGTCAGGTATGGATTGATCGGTTAATTACTATCTTAACGTTTGGCTTTGTAAAATCAGGGCGAAATTATAATCTTGGCCAAAATCTTGACCAAGTTGTTACACAAATTAAGACCACGCTTAATAACAATGGACTTGTAAACAGCCTTGTTCATCCGGATCTCGTTTATACATTTGAAGATCTAGAAAGGGTTGAGGCTTTTAAAATTAAGCTAGACCGTTTCAACCAGCGTTTGAATTCAAATGCACCTAAATGCAATCAAAACTATTTGAGAAGCTTAGTTGAAACGCTAGGCGAGTATATTGATCAGCGCCGAGGAGGGGTAGGTGTGCCAGCTCCCGTTCTTGCATCCCAGATTCCTGTTGCTAAGGCGCCACGTCAGCTCTCCCCAGAGGAGCAGCAAGCTCAGGCTGAAGCAGAGCGAGTTGCTGAAGAACAGGCTGTTAATGTGTTGCATCAAAAAGTGATAACTAGAATTACAAAAACCGGCATTAAAATCGGGGAACTCACGCGTAAACAATTAAAAAATCATGTGAAGTCGGTATTCGAAAACGTGGTTCAACATGAGAAAAACCCCGCAAGAAAAACTGAGATTTTGCGTAGGCTAACTGAAGCTGCTGCTGAAGGTCGGCAAGTGATTGAACAAGAGAGAGTGGAAGCTGAGCGCATCAGAGAAGCCGCTGAATTACAGGCTCGTGAAGACGCGCATAAAGAAGCTAAAGCTCAAATTAAAGACGAGATGCTGACGATTGTTCAGAATTTCCAAGTTTTTCGTAAAAAGTTCTCGTCAGAGGGAACGAATGAAGAGGTCCTTGTCCGTTTTACTACGTTGTTGGGAACAACCGAGGCTTTTCTGAAGGATCATGAGAAAGAGATCATGACACACTTAACTCCTAAAGAAAAGAGTCGTTTTGTGAGCCAAATTAAAGCTCTTATTAATCCTATCCCTGATATGGCTTATGGTGTAAATTCACGGACTGGACTCCCACGTACGACTGGGCCTATACGTGGAAAATTGCTAACAACACTTAATGAGCTATCATAAGACTCAACGCCTAAAATCATGCACCTGTGCATCGCACGAGTGCATGATTTTTAGTTTTGCCGAAATACCAGCCCGATCCATTGTCCTTCATCTAGCTCTTCAACACATTCCCACCCCCAAGCTTTAACAAGCTCAAGATATCCGTCTCTTTGAGAACTTAACATTCCCGAGGTGACGATTTCTAACTCGAGTGATCGCAGCCACAGTGGCTGGCTTTCCCAAGCAACTTCTTGCTCCGATTGGATCATATTCATGACAACTAAAAGGGGTTGATTGATCGGCGTATCTTCTAAAGATCTTTTCCAATGGCACACCGAATGCTGCGCAATCTCATTGAGCTGGGTATTCTCTTCAGCATGCCTTAGGGCCTCTGGATCGATGTCGATTCCGTAAGCTGCTGTGGCTCCGAGCTTCAGTCCTGCCAAGGAAAGAATCCCACTGCCGCATCCGATATCGATGAGAGTTTTATCCTTAACTCGAGATGCGAGCAGTTCAAGACTTAATCGTGTGGTAGGGTGGGACAAATCCCCAAATCCGCACCCGGGCTTGAGAAGGAGAGGTTGGGGTTGGCCGAATCCTCTCAAATCGATGTGGGCGATCCCTCCTTGGACGTTGGGGGCAAAGGTGGCCCACTGAGCCTCCCAGTCGATGGGGGTGTCGTCC